>JAFUYP010000015.1 GCA_017470535.1 Ruminococcus sp.
TGAATAGTCCATCTGACCCGATCTAAGCTCTATATTATTTATCAGATTTCAATGCTTCAGTTATTTTTGTGCTAGATATACCTTTTGTATAAGGAAAATAAATTATTTTTATTCCTTCTCTGGAAAACTCTTTTTCATACTCCTGCCACTTGTCAGTCTCATACCAATCATCACCAACAAATAACATAGTCGCACCAAGTTTTTTACAAGCTTTAAGCTTATCCATGTCATACTGAGGGACTGTTGCGTCTACATACTTACAAGAACGGACAATTTCTATTCGATCTTCAAATGGTATCATCGCTTTTTTTCCTTTGTATTTGACCAGTTCATCAACTGTTACGCCAACGACCAACTTATCGCACATACCTTTTGCATTCTTTAATAGATTCAGATGACCTATATGAAAAAGGTCGTATACTCCTGTTGTGTACCCAATGATCATAGTACTTTCTCCTCTTTTCTGTACTGAAACCAATACTTAGCTCTATAAATATAAAAATACATTACAATAATAACTTATTCTGTTTTCTTTTTAGATTTAAGGTCAATTATTCTTTTAAAGATACTTACTATCTTTTTTCTCTTAATAATAACTACTAATAATACTATCCCGACAAATCCATATCTTAAATAAGGATTATTGTATGTCATCATAAGTAAAAAACCGGCAATTACAAAAGCAAATGAAATTGCAAGTATGATTTTTGTTTCATACGGTTGTTTTATTCCGCCTTGTTCGTAACAGACTTTAACCATAAATACATAATGCAAAACGGCGTATACTATATAACAAGCCAAAGTAGTATAACCAGCTGCAATATACCCGAACATATGAATAAAAATATAATTCAGTATAATATTCAATATGGCACCAAATACGCTTGCTATCATTATCAACTTTGTCTTTTCATAATAGAACGCAAACTTCGCAAACAAATCATAACTATACATAAAGAAAACACTCATAGCAACAGGCGGAATGATCCATATGGCATTGCGATATTCTTTTGGAGCAAAAATAGCCACTGCTTCAGGCGCAAATAGAATAAGAATTAGGTTTACGCTTGCTATTACTATAAGAGTGATATAAGCAACAGGGGCAATACTCCGTTCATTTTTATCTTTGATTCTTTGATACATCCATGGACTAATTGTTTGCATAAGAGATGTATTAAACAGCGTCATAATAAGTGAAATTGAGTATGCCAAACTATATATACCCGCCTCACTGTCTCCAATCATATTTTTTATCATTATACGATCCGCACTATTCAGAACAGTTTGTGATAAATAGTGCGGTATCAATGGTATATTAAATAATAAAGCGTGTTTCCAATACTTTATCGAATAGAAATGCTTTCCTCTTTTCATCTGTAAAAAAAAGAAAAAAGAATAACCAATCAATTCTACCAATGCAAGACCAAGTATCCGTGCAGTAACCTTGTCTGTCGCGCATTTAATAAATACAATACCCACTGCCGGTTTTGCGACTGAAACTGCCAGTGTTACGATTACCAGAGTCCGGTACTTATACTCAACTCGCTGTTCTCCAGCCCATAGATTAAATACAGATGTTGACCAAATCATCACAAGCATTGCCAACATTTGAACAGTCGTCAGTGAGAACAAATCGTTCCAGTAACTACGAAACAGCAAATAAACGATTGTCCAAGACGTTGCAAGAACGAATGTCAATCCTTGGATAGATGATGAAAAACAATGCCTATCATCTGAAAACTTTACCAGTCCTTGAGTATACACACCACTATATAGCTGAAGTGAAACAAAAATAGTAATGATTTGTAACCATGAATCAAAAGCACCATATTGTCCATATTCAGCAGTCGATAACAGCCTTGTGAAGATCGGCGTTGCTATCACAGATATGCCTTTTTGCAGAAAAGAACAGATCAAGAACCAAAGCGATGCTCTCACTTGAACAGGTAGAGACTTATATTTGCTTAAAGAAGCATTATTAATCATTATTATGACTAACTCCTTCAGTTAATAAGGCACTCAGAGTACCTTCCCTGTCTTTTTTAGCATAATATGAACAAGGTTTGTCCATGTCATATATAAATGCATCGTGTCCACTATTTCGATTATTCTCATCAGGCAATTTCATATAATCCCCAAAGTCTTGCTTTAAATAATCATCATATTTGGCAGGGATCCTAATCATTATATCCTCAAAAGGCCATTCTATAGTATCTTTAAAAAATGAGTATTTAAACACTCTTCTGTGTAACGGCCTGGATTTATTAGGTCTCCATGTAAACAATACATATTTACTACTTCCGTATTTATACTTCGACATCTTTTTATAAATAAGATTTGAAAATGTATTGTAATTAGAAAAGAGATTAACAAATGGTTTAAGAATTTTCTTTAGTATTATATAATGCCCGTCTATTGATCTCATTTTTTGCCTTCTCAGGATATTCAGTTGAAGCAACAACTGAATTTTCCCTGCTAATTTAGTCGCTTCTCTATAATTGTCAGGAAGTCCATCTACCGGCATAATATCAACAAATGCACCGGTGAACCTATCCGGACTTCCAACAGCATACTTATCGATCATAGTTGTTGTAGAATCATGGACTTTTGAAAAAACAAAAGTATTGCTTTTTGAATTATCGCAATCCAGTAGTTTATACTTTTTTGGTAACTCCTTATAATACTTATTCCTGAATCGTTCATAATCTTTACGCGGCATCGCTATATCTATATCGTCATCCCATGGTATAAAACCATTGTGCCTGACAGCACCAATACAAGTACCGCCAATAGCATAATATTTCAGATCATGCTTATTGCATATTTTTATTACTTCTTTGAGAACATTCAGTTCTGTTTGTTGAAATTTGTTAAGCACAGCCCACGCCTCTTTCACTTCAGTTGGTCTTTAATAGTTTTGCAATCCGTTTGATGATCAGTACGCTCACCAAAAAGTATATTATAAATAATTTAGAAACATAAGACAACATACACTGCTCATGTATATTATGCATTATCTTTATTAGTTGCTTTCAGATTTTCCCATGGAATGCAGATAGATGATATAAAGAACGCAAACATTATAAAAATCGTATTTCTATGAATAGGAGTAGCAATCCATAAAATAAAATAACCACCAAAGATTACGGATATTCGAGTTTTGATATTACCATCAAACTTCTCTAATCTTTTGGTTATTGTAAAGATCATTAAAGTAACATCTGCTAATAAAAACACCCCTCCATAATACAAATAATCAAGAAAATAATTATGACAAGAATTGGGGTGTCTTATTCTTCTAAACTTGATCAAATCTTTTTCTACTCCGTAGCCATGCCATAGATTACTCAATACAGCTGGAACAGCCCTCTTCCAAATTTCCGTTCTGGAAGAGAATGTAACATTTCTATTAAGGTATCGACTTAATAATCCTACAAAAAGCGTCTGTATATTATAAACGATTACCAATACAGATACAGTGAAAAATATAAGGTATAATTTGCCAACACTAATAATAAATGACTTTTTTCTTAATACTATATATAGATCCATCATTATCAAAAAAAGCATACATAAAATTGCATTTACTGACCAGGTCAATACTACTGTAGCAGATGAAATGATCAGACAATATATATGATTCTTAGTATACTTTTTACCTCGATATAATTCTAAAAGAACATTGAATCCTACAAGGGGTATGCAATATTCTATTGAGTTATTTCTATGTCCAAGAATGAACGCTTCATTAAATGTATTACCTACATAGCTTTTTAATACATATAATCCTTCTGGATACATCAGTACAGTAATCAGATTAATAGTCACATAAAACTCTATTGATATAATAAGTGCTTTTAAAGTTTCTTCAACTCTATCCATACTAAATGAATATAGCAATAATGAACACGTACCAACTCCAATAATTGAATTAGCTAAATAAGAATTATATGGTCCTGAATTCAAGATAGTTGAAGCAAGAATGATAAAATAAAAAATAAAAACTTCAATCAAAAGGATTATTCCATACTTGTTAGCTCCCTTTTTCATTACAAGTATGCTCTTTAGGATAAAAAGAACAGAAACTGCTGATCCTAAAATAAAATAAAAATATCTAACAGTATCATCTCTTTGAAAATATTCAGGTAAAAAAAGAAATAAAAACACAATTGTAAGCAACAGTGTTGCCTTATTAACTACTAATCTTTTATTTTTCATATTATCTCGCTTATTCTTTATGGCTATTTTTTATCAACCAAACTAATTATGAGCACTAAATATCTCGACCTTTTCGGTGTAGACATTTCCCGCAATGTGGTCACGCTTGTCTATTACAAGCACACTTTTTCCGGCAGCCTTTGCCTGCTGTGCAAACACAGCACCGTATAGACCGGCACCGATTATTAGGTAGTTGTACATGATATTTCTCACTATCTCTGAACCCTTCCGGAACCATCGCCTTTTGTGAGTCGTTCAACTTCGGCTACAGTGACCAGATTAAAATCTCCATTTATACTATGCTTCAATACAGAGGCCGCTGCAGCGAATTCGACTGCTGTCTGAGCATCATATCCATTATGCAGCGAATATATAAGACCAGCACCAAAGCTGTCTCCGCCGCCAACACGATCAACAATATAGTCTATATGATAATTCTTAGAATAGCAGCACCTATCTCCGTCATATAACATACACATCCAATCATTAACAGATGCTGAGTGTGACGTCCTTAAAGTAATAGCTACATATTCAAAATCAAATCTTTTTTTTAATTCAATTGCAACATATTGATACCCGTCTTTATTGATCTTTCCAGAGTAAACATCATTATTGTCAGGTTCAATACCAAACACATTTTTTGCATCTTCTTCATTTGCAATACATACATCAATGTATTTGCAAAGCTCGGTCATTACACTTTTTGCTTTATCTCGACTCCAAAGTTTTGACCTGTAATTTATGTCGCAGGAAACTTTAATGTTCCTTTTCTTGGCTTCTATGCACGCTTCTTTACAAATCTTCAATACATTATCACCCAAGGCAGGTGTAATACCCGTAAAATGGAACCAATCCGCATTGTCAAAGATATCATCCCAATTATAATCAGACATATCAGACTTCTGGAATGCCGAACCTGCACGGTCATATATACACACGCTGCCACGCTGAGCAGCACCTTTTTCCATATAATAAATACCCAAACGTTCTCCTCCACGTGCTATCGAGCTGGTATCTACTCCAAAAGACCTTAGTTTATTGATAGCAGCTTGTCCAATAACGTTTTCAGGCACTTTAGTAACAAATGAAACCTGCTCACCATAATTAGCAAGTGATACAGCCACATTTGCCTCAGCCCCGCCAAAAGTGGCAACAAGCTTTTCATTCTGAAATAATCTGTCAAAGCCTTCAGGTGAAAGCCTGAGCATTATTTCTCCGAGAGTAACAGTTTTGCCCATATTGATTATTGCTCCTTAATGGAATCGATCTGGTTTTCAAGACGTTTTATTCTTGAAGTGTCTTCATTAGCCATATTCATGTAGTATTCTGATTTAAATTTTAAATACAGAAGTTCAAATTCAAGTGCCTTAGCTATGGCTTTTCTTAAGAAAAACTCGTCGTTGCTTTTTGAAATCACAACTTTTCTGGTTTCAAAACGATCTATGTACGGATTCATTTTAAGTACAAACGGAATAGACTCAATACCAATATTTCCGCCAAAATTTGTAGTCAAGCCTACATTTTTAGCCTTTTCACAAAACTCCCTTGTCGCTCGGAACACCTCTTCATTCTCAATATGAGATTTAGGAATACCCATAGAGGCAGAAAGATCACTTCTTCCGACTGTAACACCGGTCAAAAAGCCTTTTCCATGCTCCAATATTTCGTCAAAATTCTTTAAGCATGTAACTGTTTCTGCATTTATAATTTTCTCTATTTTAGGAGAATTGCCATAGAGCTTTGTTACAGCGCCTCTGAACTTATCCATAGAGAACGGTGTTTCTATCATAGGTGCCATAACACCTGTTGCATCAAGTAGCTTGCACTGATCCAAGTCATGAACTGCCTCGCAGCCACCTATTTTTATTATAAGACCCAGGTCAGCACTCTCTACTAACTCACGGAGCATGATCAGCTCATCTTTTCGTGATCCCTCCGCTTCAAACTCGGCCTTGATAGATATAACACCATAATTATTTTTTAAAGCTTTAAGGCTTTCTCTGACTTGTTTTCGTAGTTCCATATTATTACATGTATGATACGGTCAGCCCTAAATCATACTTCTCCTTTCCAGAATATATAGTATACTATAAGCATTTTTTTCAATTAAGAACACTTCACTGAATATGTTTTTAACTGTTTAATAATTGAATCAATCTGAATTACAATTATAAGTCCTATTGTTGTCTCGAAGGTGAAATATTATATATTCTGTTTCAAGTAATTTATTCTTTTGCTAAATAAATACATCACGCAAGTAGACAAAAGAGTGCATCTTCTTAATAAGTACAGTTAATTCAAAAAACTTTTTGAAAACTGTTTCTTATCCAAACCGTTCTTATTAAATACTCAGTTCTGTTGCCTGTAGTATTCTACCACAACTAAGTCCATAAAGAAGTGCGTTTATTCCTTTTCATAATTTAGCTGCGTACCTTTTCATCTCATGCATTAAATTGAATTTTGTTTAATCTTTTTAGCCTTACTATACAGTTTACATCCAGCAAACAAATGCAATTTCATACACATCAACATATACTTATGCTTGTTTTCAAGATCACCAATTTTTACATTAGTTATAGCTTCTTTCCAAGGAGATCTGATCAATGTATTTTTCAAATCTACGTAGACTTCTTTTTTACTCTTTGAATTATCTTCAGAAAAGAAATATGCCGACATAAAGCTCGACAAATATGCGATCCTTCGTGCATATTCAGAAAGGATAAAATCTTGCCCTTTGTTGTATTTAGAGATAAAATCATCCATCTTTTCGCAATTCTTTTCAAACTTTTCTACCATATCGTCACGGAAAGCATGGACAATTGATGATGTTAATATTCTGTAATTATATGTACACACCTTCGAGTACGAAACACTATTTGTGTGTTCAAGGACTTCTTCTGTAAAAAGTCCATCATCATATACGCCCTTTACATAAGGATCAAACCTTATACTATTAGAAATGACTATCTCCCTTTTTATCAACTTACTCCAAGGTGCTGGATAAGCACTATCTGCACCCTGGACAAAAAATGGATTTTTCTTATGACATAACACAGCTTTTTGTATTTGTGAAATGAGATTCTTATCACTTGTGGTGAAGGATTTAGAAAAAAGAAAAACTCTATTCTCTTTTCCACTTTCAAAACGCTCTATACAATCTGTAAAAACAACATCAGCGTTTGTAACCAATGCAATGTCGCACAACTTTTTTAGAGAATATGGCTCAAGCCAATCATCTGAATCAACAAAATAGATATACTTTCCATTTGAGTGCTCAATACCTGTGTTCCTAGCATTAGAAACTCCTCCATTTTCTTTGTGGATCACAGTAATTCGAGCGTCTTTTCTCGAATACTCATCACATATTTGAGGGCAGTTATCAGGTGAGCCGTCGTCAACTATTATCAATTCATAATCTTTGAAATCTTGTTTAAGAATGCTATCAATACATTGATGGATGTATTTTTCAACGTTATATACAGGAACAATTATACTTAAAAATGGAGTTTCCACTCTGTTCATTCTCCTTCAACCTCTACCCAATAATACTCATCCATATTATCAGTTATCTTCATCATTTCCTCAACACTATCTGCCTTAAAAAGGATCGTTCCCATTGAGTCTGTAGTGTTCTTATAAGGTGTAACTGTATCGCCTGCATTATAAGTACAGTAAACATCAAGAAGATTATTCTTTTCAAAGTCCTCTTTAAAACATATCCTTTTGAACTTGCCTGAAGTATGGCTCATTATCATATAGTTGCTGAAACAACCTGTAGTCGGTGCCATTTTCAGGTCACTGCAATCCTCACCAACTGCACCTAATATCGTATATTTTATAAGATCAACACCTGTGGCATATCTTATCAGCTGCGGTATATAACTTCCGCCGTTTCTCGGGCCAAGTTCAAGTACATATACATTATCATCTTTATCAAGTATCACTTCGATATTATATGCACAGGTCTTCATTCCAAGAGCGGTTATAAGCCTTTGTAGCTCATCATCGATCTTCTTTTTAAGATCATCCGATAGAAGAGTAGGCCAGAATTCTCCAAGTGCCACATATTCTCTCGTTCCGCCTGCACTGCTATAAAGCTCATTTCCATAGCTTGTAAAAACGAGTTTCCCATTATATGAAAAACCGTCACCTGAGACCTGATAGCCCTTTTTCTCTATGAATTCTTCAACAATAAATCTTTTCCCTCTTGAGTATGAGAGAGCTTCATCAACTGCTGCTTTTAGTTCACTTTCGTTGTATACTTTAACTACGCCCTTACTTCCCGAAGAATCCACAGGCTTGACCATGACCGGCAGCTTATACTCTTTGAGATCCGCAAGAGCGTCTTCGTATACAGTGTATCCCTTAGCTTTCGGAGAATTAAAGCCATTATCCAAAAGAAATTTTCTGAACAGGTCCTTTTGTGTACAGAGCTTTACTGACTCATAAGGATTACCCGGAAGTCCAAGCTTTTCAGCTACATACGCAGCCGTCGGAGCAGCAGGATCCGAAGCATATGCTATTATACCGTCAAGATCCAGCCCCTTGGCAAGTTCAAGTACTCCGTCAAGATCGGTCGTACTCACATTATGGTATTCATCTGCATACTTGTGTCCCGGATTATCAGGCAGATAATCACAAGTGATCACATACATACCCATTTCTTTTGCAAGCTTGATTATCGGTATCTGCTGCATTGAACCGCCAAGCATCAGAACTCTTTTCATTGATCTATCATTCCTTTATCAGAGAGAATCTACAAACTTCTTTATCCTGTCAACGCCCTCAAGTATTCTGTCTTCATTCATCGTATAGGCTATTCTGACATAGCCTTCACAGGCACTGCCATAGGTAATACCCGGCACCACTGCAACATGAGCATTTTCTAAAAGAGCATACGCAAATTCTTCACTGGTCATACCGGTCTTCTTTATATTTACCAGCGCATAGAATGTACCCTTAGGATATTTACAGCTTAGTTTATCTATGCCGTTGATACCCTTAACTAAAGTGTTCCTGCGCTTTTCAAAGCCATTCTTCATTTCATCGGACGCCGCATCATCTCCGCCCAGTGCAGCTATTGCAGCATACTGCGAAGGAAGTGAAACACACGCAGCTATATTTTCCTGAAGTTTGGGCATATTCGATATAAGCTCAGACGGACCTGCAAGATAGCCTACTCTCCAGCCTGTCATAGAGAAGCGTTTTGAGCAGCTGTTTACTATGACCGTATGATCTTTCATACCTTCAAAGTCAAGCACCGAACAGAATCTCTCGTCATCAAAAACAATACTTTTGTAGCATTCGTCCCATATGATGAGGATGTCTTTCTTTTTTGCCACTTCACAAATCTTTTCAAGTGTATCATGGTCATAGATCGTCCCCGAAGGATTATTTGGTGAATTGATTATTATAGCCACGGTCTTATCAGTTACTGCGTTTATAAGGTCTTCTGCCGTGACAACAAAATCATGTTCTTCATCGGAATCAACGATCACAGACCTACCGCCCAGCATTTGCGTCATATGCTTGTAATTAATCCAGAAAGGAGCCGGTATAATGACTTCATCTCCCGGATCGATAAGGCAGCAAAGTGTCATAAAAATGCCTTCCATAGCACCCACGGTAACTTGTATCTCATTATCAGGTGAGTATTCGATCCCTGTTTCATTTTTGATCCTTTTTGAAATGACATTCCTTAATTCGGGCAGGCCAGCATTTGCAGAATACTTGGTTTTGCCCTGCATTATCGCCTGACACCCTGCATTCTTTATGTAATCAGGAGTTTCGTAATCGGGATCCCCTAAAGTAAAATCTATCACATCATCATATTGCTTTGCCATATCAAAGAGTTTTCTCGTCAGTGACGGAGATATCTCGCCGGCCATTCTGGATATTTTCATTATTATCTACTCCATACCAATTCTTTTTTCATAAAAATACTTTCAGAGGAACAGCGGCCGTCCGCCAAAAAGCCTTGCTTAATGTAAAAAGCTTGAGCCCCTTTATCAACATCAAGCACTTCAAGTCTGACCGTCTTCATACCTTTGTTTTTTGCAGTATTTAAACAACAATTCATTAATCGAGTGCCAATATGCTCACCGTGATGCCCATGTTTTACTCCCAAAAGAGTAATAAATGCTTCTTTGGTTTTATCGTTATTAGCATACATTGCAGCATATCCTACAGGCTCTTCAGCCTTAACGGCAATAAAAAACTCTGCATTTGTATTAATTTTCCGAAATAGTTCTTTGAATTCGATTCTGTTGATAACGCTTTTTGTAAAAGCGCTGTCACACGCTTTCATCGCAGAAAGCTTAATATCCTCCGACAAAGGTGAGTCAATTATTGTTATCGGTTCCTGTAGCATCTTTCACCTCATTCAAAACCATATCATAATACTTATCAGGAATACTATTAGAGTCCATTACTCGTCCGTCATCAAAATAACCCACAAATGAACCCTCGCTAAAACCGGCAGACCTTGCCTCTTTATCTTTTCCAAAAAAGACTTCGCGGAATAACAGCCAAACAAGCTTGACATCGGTCTTAAAACTTACATTTTCAACATACCAGATATCATTATCAAGGCGGTTCTGCCATGTCATTTTCTTAGAAGGATCTCTTAACGGACAATCAAGCCCGGGTCTGACATCATGACGATGCTCATGATATGAATTAAACATTCCTTTATACCATAAAGGAAGCGGTCGTGGTCCTATCAGACTCATATCACCTTTTAAAATACTGTAAAAGTTCAGCAGCTCATCCAATGATGTTTTTCTTACAAACCTGCCCCATTTAGTTACTCTGAGATCTGCTCGCAGCAATTCACCGTTTTCATCTGTTTCATTTGTCATATTTCTGAATTTTGCCAAATTAAATAAACTGCCTTTTTTTCCCATTCTCTTTTGAAAAAACAGTATAGGATGTCCGACATCAAAAATAGTTACTATCCCTATTATTAAGTTTATTGGAAAACTTACTATAATGGCAACTAATGAAATCAGTATATCTAATACTCTTTTCCCATGCTTAGAATAAAAATTTACAGCAGGGACTACCTTGTCGTAGTATTTTTCTGAGTTGTCAAATGTATCCTTTGCAATGCTGTCGACGATCAAACGTTTTTGATGGCTCGGCAACATCTCAAAATCAATAGTATCATATTTATCCATATTATCTCAGCACCACATCACAAATCCTATCCACATCTTTAAGTGAAAGACCCTCGTAGATAGGTAAAGTCAAAATGTTGATAGACACATCATGCGCTATCGGAGTTCCCCTGCCACTCAGATATCGATAGCACTCTAAATCATTTATTGCCGGATAAAAATACTTCCTCGCATAAACATCACGTTCTCTAAGTTCAGCAAATACATCATCTCTGCTCTTCCCAAACTTTTCTTTATCAAAATACACAGGGAAATATGCGTAATTGGGTGTTACATCCTTTTGCGGTTTACAAAGTGTAATCCCGTCAACTCCATCGAGCCTTTCAAAGTATCTGTCATGAACAGCCTTTCGAGCTGAGATACATTCATCCATTCTTTTAAGATTGCATATTCCCATTGCTGCTCTGAACTCATCAAGCTTTGCATTTCCGCCAATAGCATTCGTTTCTTCGGGTCCGTGTATGCCAAAGTTTTTCAACTCATGAAGCGGCACACCATAACGCTTGTCCTTAAATGCAACAGCACCGCCTTCTATCGAATTAAAGACCTTTGTTGCATGAAACGAAAACATCGTCGCATCGCCAAAGTTGCCGATCCCTTCGCCAAGATACGTCTCGCCAAAAGCATGAGCTCCGTCATATATTACTTTTAGTTTGTATTTTTCCGCTATATTCTCGATCTTATGAACATCACAAATATTGCCGTACACATGAACAGGGATTATAGCCACAGTCTTATCTGTGATAAGTTCTTCGATCTTATCAGGATCAATACAATAATCGGACTTTTTGATATCGCAAAACACAGGTTTCAAATTATTTCTGCTTATTGCATGGGTGGTAGAAACAAAAGTAAAAGGAGTTGTTATGACCTCTCCTCCGCCGACTTTTTCGCCCTTTGCTTTAAGCCCAAGTGCCTGAATCGCCATTTCAAGAGCCATATGACCGTTTACAAACAAGCTCAGCTCGGGTACATTAAGATATGTTATAAGCTGTGCTTGGAATTTTTTGTAAACAGGCCCCATATTTGTGAGATTATGGCTCTCAAATATGGGTTTTATTTCTTCTATATAATCCTCAAGCAACGGCATTGAGGAACGTGTTACAAATATTGACATATTTTTTCTCCACTATTCATTATGATCTATCCCACTCTTTTATTGATAGACTATATTGTTTTACGCCACAAAATCCGCAAAGGTATAACATTCTGTCTAAATTCAAGCCACTTTCTTATACAAGTTATCCTTTTATAAGTATTCAAAGTGTCGCATTATATCAAGCTATATAACCATAGAATTGTTAGTTTTGCAAAATTTGCCCTTACACCATATAATTATATCAAATGCTGTATTATTTGTCAATAGTCTTTGGCGTGTTTTCGTCAAATGGTATATTTTTGAGTTGTATATTACATTTATTTGTCAAAAATGATAGGGAGAAAGACACAAGAACATATATGTACAAAAGAAAGGATAATTGAATTATTAAAACGAGTTTATTCCGGTCACAGATCACATTTGCAAGAGCACAAAAATCATTAACAAGCATCAAGCAAAATGATAACATATCACGTCTAACATCAGCGCTGTCACGCCAAAAGCCGCCCGGTACAGTTTTTCAATAGGCTTATAACACACAAAAATCGTGCCACACAAAGCATTCAGCTCCGGCGGCACGGTATTACTTCTGTTTATCAGTCTAACTGAAACGTTTGTTCTGCACATGATAACACCATTTTTATGCAGAAAATCAGCTTTTTATGCATTTATCATCACTATTTTTATGCACAAACGCCCGGCATTATGATCATACTATCATACTACCATACTATTTACTTCCACGGGATTCCTTATTCTTATACTTGCCGTTTACTGCAAGGCCTATCGTTCCGTCTGCTATCAGGGCGGTGACGTAGCCTGTGAAGCTGAAATCAAAGCCGACATTTATCATATTTATCACCGCAAGCACCAGAGCGATGACATCTATCGACAGGATAACATAGAACAGCTTCCATGTGTTCTGCTTTCCGAGGTCTTTTGCAAATGTCAGTATAAGAAGGTCTATACCCTTTACAGCCGTCAGCACACTAATACATATCATAAGTGCTGTGACCTTATAAAAGCAAAGGTCAACGACTACCGACAGCGCACACACACCGACGTGCAGCAGCAAAAACGCCTTATAAAACGGCGCTGCCTGCTTATTATAGCCTTTTAGCAGATACACTGCACCGCACGCAAGCATCGACAGTATAAACCCCATAAGCACGATATTTGTGATGTTTGAGAGTCTCTCTTTGTCGGTCACGGAGTTGGTGACGCCGACAATAAAATTGACCGCACCGCCGACCGTACCGCACATCATAAGTATCATAAGCGTCAGGTGGAATTTCATAACAGAACTGGAATTATTCATAATATTGCTCCTTTCAGTTATTGATCCTGTGTTTAAAATATAGCCTTATGTTCCGAAAACAGTATCATATTTTATACTATTATAGCATATTTTCGCTGAAAAGTCCACCCATTTTAGAAAAAAATACATATAAAAGCGTTAATATTAGAATAGTAATATTCACCATGGCGGTAAGATGATCGGTGGACACACAAAAACGGCGCACCTTTAAGGCACGCCGCAGGCAATTATTTACTTATCTTCTCTTTCAGCTTTTCCACAAGCTGCTCAAAGCGTTTATTGCCGGCAAATACCTCGCAGAATTTGTTGTCGGGATTTGTTATTTTTTTATAAAGTCCATCATAGTTAGTTTCAAAACCGGTTTTGCTTTCGTTTTCAATTCTGTCCTCAAGCTCTGAGAGCCAGCAGGGAGTATATTTCTCACCGTCGGGACGAGTCTCGAAGCTGTCCGCATATTTATAAGCCTGTTCCAGCATATCAAGTGCCTTTTCATTTTCACCAAGATTAAGCAGACACCATGCCTTTGAAAAAGCATTATTACTCAGGGCTTCATTAAAGAAATTTGGCTTTCCACCGGTCATAATGTTTATTATCGCATCACAAGCATCAAGTATCGCAATCCTTTGCTCAAAGGTATACGGTTCATCTTGATACAGATCACGAAACATAACGTACATCATTTGTGTAAAGCTCCATAGCAAAGCACTTTGCCTTTCTTTAAGCGCTTCTTTTCCCTCATACAGATCACCTGCAAACATTTCATATGAGCAGCTTATAGTTGAAAGGGAATTAGCTATCTCTTTTGCCTTCTTTTTATCGTGCAGATAATTGATGTACTGTATCATAAGCAACTGCTTTGGGAAGCTGTTATCCTCAGTGGGTTTATAGTATTTAAGTGCCCTTTCGCATAGAGATATTATCTCGTCCGACTTTTCTTTTCTAAGAGCCTCAGTATTCGCCTTTCCCAAGTGGAAATACCAACACTGCAAAGCATGGGCAAGATTGGTAAGCAATGCGGGATCATTGGGATAGATTTTCAGCTGTTCTCTGATATATTCCGCTTTGCCTTTCTGATCGCGTCTTTCCTCATATTTATTCCTTTGCGCATATATTTTTTTCAGTTCATCTTCCTTGTGCCTGATATCCACCCCCAGCAAATGGTCTGTCGTCACATCAAAGAAATTCGCAAGTGCAGGGAGCTGGGAAATATCGGGTGCTGTTCTGTCTGTCTCCCACTGACTTACCGCCCGTGAGGTTATGCCGAGGGCATCGGCAAGCTGCTCCTGTGTTATGTCCTGCTCCTGCCTGAGCTGTTTGATGATTGCTCCAATTGTCATTATTATCACTCCTTGTCAAGTTCAAAAGCGCCTTTGTTGATATTATTATAACGCATTTTTTGGCAGTTGACAAGGAAGTATTTGTGGAGTTTATGTATAGCGCTGCTTTGATTTTTTAAAAATCACACATCACGTCAGCTTATGGCTCACTGTCTTTTTGGTTTTGGCATTTATTGCTATTATCATTTCCTCGCCGTCAGGATACTCATTCCCTTTTTCAATATAAGCATTCCTCCCTTTTACGGCGCTTTATGCCGTTTCTAAATATACAGGCGCCCGAGATACCGCAAAACATTTCACAGTGAGGAACATTTTGTATAAATGCACAAAATCAGGGAATTGGAGATGTATATATTGTAAACACTGATCTGCTATTATAAATGCAGAAAACCCTTGATTTCTATTAAAAAATATGGTATAATAAGTTTTGAAATGTCATATAGCCGGGAAATGTCAATATGTGAGTTATCAGGTAGCATTTGCGGCGGATACAGCATTTCAGCGGTCCATGCCGCATCCGGAAAATGAAAGGAAACTGAAAATGAAACTGAAAAAGGATTTTATCGTACATGAGGCAGGCAAGGAAACTATGCTCGTTGCAACAGGCAGCGCAAAGTTCTCCGGGATAGTAAAGGGCAACAGCACCGCCGGAGAAGTTCTTGAACTGCTCAAAACTGAGACAACGGAAGCTGAGATCGTAAAAAAGATGCATGAGAAATACGATGCTCCCGAGGGCGCTATCGAGCGTGATGTAAAGAAGATAATCTCAGAGCTTAAAAAGATAGGGGCTATTGATGGGTAATACGACCTTTGAAGAAATCATAGCCCGTGACGGCAGACTTATCTACACCAACAGGGGCGACAGCATGATGCCGCTGATAAAACAGGACAGAGATCTGCTCGTAATAAAACGCAAACCTAAACGCAGACTTAAAAAATATGACGTTCCGCTGTATAAACGTGACAATGGGCAGTATGTGCTTCACCGTATTTTAGAGGTCAGAAAGCACGACTATGTTATCTGCGGTGACAATCGTTGGAGCAAGGAATACGGCATAACCGACAGACATATCATCGGAGTGCTTACCGCCGTTATCCGCAATGGAAAAGAAATAAAAGTGACAGACTTTAAGTATAAGGTCTACGTTCACTTGTGGTGCGATCTGTTTCCTGTGAGGGCATTTATAGTTCACGTTATCAGTAAACTGAAAAGAGTTATCAGGAGGAAGTGACTTATGGAAACATCTAAAAAGAGTATTTCGCCTGTCAGATCTGTAAAGCGATTTTATAGGAAAGCATCAAGAAAGCTGACACATATATATGACGGAATATGTGACAGGCGCATCTGCGGCTGCTCTCTTGTTAAATATGTTCCCTCACTTTACAGGGAATCTATGGGTGCTACCGGAAGCCAGTCTACCTGCTATTGGGCACTGGATAAGATGTTTAAGGGTGAGCATTTTGATGAAAATGATTCCTTTATTGATGTGGGCTGTGGAAAAGGCAGAGTGCTTGCATATATGGTGAGCAAAAAATATCCTTGCTCGCTTACAGGCATTGAGCTTAATAAGGAAGTTGCCGATTATGCGAAAAGCTGGGCAAAGAAGTACAGTGAGATCAATATTATCAACGGGAATGCCTTTGAGCTTGACTATAATGAATATACAGTTCTCTTTATGGGCAGACCTTTTGAAACTGATATGTTCCACAAATTCATAGATGAATTGGAGCTTAAATTGAAACACTCTATAAGGCTTTTCTACTGGTGCGATACTCAAAGCGGTGACTACCTTGAAAACAGAAAAGGCTGGGTGCGCAAGCGTCGTGAAATGATAGGTAAAAGCCACGGACTGTATATGTATTACAATCCGCAGGGCTTTTCTCTTTGGGAATATACCCCATGAAGACAGGAGCATTAAATTGGCTCTATGCCGTTCCGAAAAAGAAAAAATGGTACATCGCCGCACTGATGCTCGTTCAAGCGCTGAACGGCGCATCGGGTGTGCTTTATGCGCTTTTGCTGCGCAATATGGTGGACAGCGCCGCATTGCATAACAGTACAGAATTTTGGATACAAGTCTTTTTGACAGTACTGCTTGTCATCGGGCAGATAACTGTCAGTGCAGTCATACGCTGGCTCAATGAATTATCAAAATCCACCTTTGAAAACTTATTCAAAAGGCGGCTGATGAAAAATATACTGCACAAGGACTTTGCAAGCGTGAACGCAGTCCATTCGGGTGAATGGCTGAATCGGCTCACCAATGACACAGTGGTCGTGGCTGAGAGCTATGTTGACATTTTCCCCGGTCTTGCAGGAATGGTCGTCAAGCTCATAAGCGCTCTTGTCATGATAATAGTGCTTGATGTACGCTTTGCTATGGTCATTATCCCCGGCGGTGTTGCACTTATATTCCTGACCTACGCATTCCGCAAGGTCCTCAAACGCCTGCACAAGAACGTTCAGGAGAACGACGGCAAGCTGCGTATATACTTGCAGGAAAACATTAGCAGTCTGATGATAATACGCTCATTTGCAGCTGAGGATCAGATCGAGGACGATGCAGGCAGGAAAATGCATGAGCACAAAAAGGCAAGAATGAGAAGGGTGCGTTTTTCAAATATCTGCAATATCGGCTTTAGCACCGCAATGAACGGAATGTATCTCTTTGGTGCGGTCTACTGCGGATACGGGATACTTACCGGAGCTATCACCTTCGGAACGCTTACTGCGATAACACAGCTCATCTCGCAGATACAGTCGCCGTTTGCCAATATCACCGGCTATCTCCCGAAATTCTACGCCATGCTCGCAAGTGCTGAGCGTCTTATGGAGATAGAAAGGTTCGAGGACGACGGCGTGGAGCCTTTGCCGCTTGAAAAGGTCGATAAGTTTTACAAAAACGATCTTGACAGCTTCGGGCTTGCAGATGCGGAGTTCACCTACTATCCTAATGTCGAGAACATCGACGCTCTGACAAAGGACGACCAGCCGATAGTGCTTGACCATATAAATGTGAATATCAAAAAGGGCGAATATGTGGCGTTCACCGGGCACAGCGGCTGCGGTAAATCGACTGTATTAAAGCTGTTTATGAGCATATACAAGCTCGATCGGGGCGAGAGATATGTTTCATTTAAAAACGGCGATACACAGGCGCTTGACAGCAAGTGGCACAGATTGTTTGCGTATGTTCCGCAGGGCAACCAGCTCATGTCGGGAACGATCAGAGAGGTCGTGTCCTTTGCGGACAAGTCGCAGTCGGGTGATGATGAAAGGATAAAACGTGCGCTCAGTATCGCCTGTGCAGATGATTTTGTGTATGACCTTGAAAATGGCATAGACACGCTTTTAGGTGAGCGTGGCACAGGGCTTTCTGAGGGGCAGATGCAGAGGATAGCGGTCGCAAGAGCAGTCTTTTCTGACAGTCCGGTGCTTCTGCTCGACGAGGCGACATCGGCGCTTGATGAAAATACAGAAAAGCGCCTGCTTGAAAATTTCAGACAGATGACAGACAAGACAGTGATAATCGTTACTCACCGCCCTGCGGCGCTTGATATATGTGACAGAGTATTACAATTTACTGAAAATGGGATCGAGGAAGTATGAACAAACAGGAATATTTAAAAAACACAAAAGACGTTATCTATCTCGTCTACTGCGCACTTAACGAGCGTGTTCCGGGCAGGTCAAGGCTTGAAAAAACAGATCTTGCCGGGGTGTATGATATAGCTCAGGATCATCTGCTTACCGCTATGTGCGCTATGGCGCTCGAATCCGCCGGCATAAAGGACGACAGGTTTACCCAGGCTATGGGTAAGGCGATACGCAAAAATGCTCAGCTCGATATTGACAGGGCGCAGATAACCAAATGTCTCGAACAGGAAAAGATCTGGTATATGCCGCTTAAAGGTGCTTTGCTCAAAGACATATACCCGAGATACGGTATGCGGCAGATGTCGGATAATGATATACTTGTTGACAGTGGCAGAATGGAAGATGTAAAGAACATCATGCAGTCGTTAGGGTTTACTGTTGAGCATTACGGACATGGAGCGGACGATGCTTATTTTAAACTTCCTGTAAGTAATTTTGAAATGCACCATTGTTTATTTAGCCAGACATCTCTTATACAGTTTCATAACCATTATCAAAATGTCAAAGACAGCCTTATTAAAGACGATGACAACAACTTCGGCTATCATTTCAGCAATGAAGATTTTTATATTTATATGCTCGCACATGAGTACAAGCACTATCAGCACGGCGGTACAGGCATACGCTCAGTAGTGGATATATATGTATATTTAAGAGAATATGCTGATACACTTGACATGGAGTATATAAAAGCCGAGTGCAGAAAGCTCGGCATAGATGAATTTGAATTGCAGAGCCGAAGCCTTGCAATGGATCTTTTTAACAAGAAAAAGCTGACTGATAAAGACAAGGAAATGCTCAGATATATCATTGACAGTGGCACTTATGGCACATTTGAGCATCATGTCAATAATAAGATGAGCAAATTCGGTTCGGGTATTGCTGCTAAGATAAGGTATATTTTCAGCAGATTATTTGTACCTGTCAGAAAAAGTGATCCCATGTATACGGCATTTAGATTATTCTATCCATGGTTCTATGAGAAAAAATACCGTCTGCCGCTGCTGGTGGTATACCGCTGGGGCAGAGCTTTGACGTCAAGAAGGGATCTTGCCAAATCGGAGATAAAGATACTTACAAAATGATCATTTATGTAAAAGATCTTATCCACATCTCTCAGCGGTCAATAAGCTGCATTACTTATGGTATTTCTTGTTTTATGTCAAATCTAACATTCATGAGCAGTTGCTTAAAGCAGCTGCTCTTTTTTGTGCATATTTGTCTGCGATTCAGACGAGCTTAGCGGAAACGTTTTCAGCCTTGCTAAGATCCACAGTTACGTTAGACAGATCCTCGGCATTCGCCGCAAGCATACTGCTGATCAGCCCTCCTGTGCGACAATGCAGTATAGATACAATATTAAGAAAAATAATTAACAAACAATTAAGGCATCGTTTGCATCGACGATCTTCAAGATCAGTCGTACAACGATGCCTTAACCATGATCTATTCTTTTTCATTTAGCGTGTGGCGTAAGTAAATACCTCCTCAAATCCATCACTATTCGTAAGCGTCACCACCGTGATGTCACTCAGACCTGCTTGATTTATCTTCTCACGGTCAAAGCGCATTATCTCCTGCCCTGCCGTGACCTTGTCGCCGACAGATACTTTACACTCAAAGCCCTCGCCGTTCATCTTAACCGTGTCAATACCGACGTGGACAAGCACCTCCATGCCGTGGGACTCTATCGCTACGGCGTGCTGTGTATCGGTGACGCTTATTATCTCGCCGTCAAACGGTGCGAACGCTTTATCATCATCGGTCACTATGCCGACGCCCATTCCCATTATGCCTGCTGCAAATGTCTCATCGGGAACTTCTTCAAGCGGTATCACTCTGCCCCTGACAGGCTGGTACACCTCCCCTGCCTCGCAGCGTATTATCACGCTTCCCGGCTTATCGTCGGTGTTTTGTGCAGGCGCAGCCGCCTGCGCTTTTAGTGCGTCAGCTACCGCCTGGACGTTTAGCCCTATGACGACCTGCAAACCATTTGCGCCTATTTGCATGATGCCCTTAGCTCCTGCCGCCGTTATCTCGTCTTTTGAGATAAGCGACATATCAGCGACCTCGAGCCGCAGCCGTGTTATGCAGTTGTCTATGAGCGTGAGGTTTGCCCTACCGCCGAGAGCCTCTGACAGCCTTGCTATATCTACTCCTGCGACCTTTTGTGCAGCTGTTTCGGTGACGGTCTCTTCTGTGTCATCACAGCCGGGGAGCTTTATCGAGAGCTTTGTTACCATTACTCTGAACACGGCATAGAACACCACAAATGCCGCCGCACCCAAAGGAATGATGAGCCATGTGTTCTGCGCCGCCGGCATAGACGAAGAAAACGCAAAGTCGGTCGCTCCTGCCGAGAACGCAAAGCCTGCCCTGAATCCGCACACGGCAGCCGCATATGTGAATATTCCATAAAGCAGCGAATACGCCACATAAAGCGTGGGCGCTGCAAACATGAAAGCAAACTCAAAAGGCTCAGTCACACCGCAGACAAGCGAGCAGACCGCCCCTGAGATAAGTATGCTGCGTGTGAACCTGCGCTTGTCCTTAGGGGCTGAGCGTATCATCGCAAGTGCCGCCGCAGGCACGCCGAACATCATACAAGGGAAAAAGCCTGACATATAGATACCCAGTGACCAGCTGACATCGGCAGAAGTATCTCCTGCCCAGTAATGCGTCAGGTCGCCAAGACCGATCGTGTCGAACCAGAATACATTGTTAAGCGCATGGTGCAGACCGAACGGCAGCAGCAGACGGTTGAAAAAGGCATACAGCCCTGCTCCCACTGCGCCCATACTGCTTATGGTATTTCCGAGCTTTACCAGTCCGCCGAAGATAGTCGGCCACACGAAAAACAGCACCACCGACACCGCAGTCGAAATAAGTCCTGCCACTATGACGGTCGACCTCTTACCGCTGAAAAAGCCGAGCCATTCGGGGAGGCTTGTATCCTTGAACCTGTTATAGCACCCAGCGCCTATTATGCCTGCGAGTATACCTATAAAGGGATTCTCTATCTTTGAAAAGGCAAGCATAGCAGTTTCATTGTCCGAAATGGAGGGTATGAGCTTTACGGCGTTGTCAGCGCTCAACAGCACCGTCATCATAAGCCACGACACAAGTGATGCGACAGCCGCAGTGCCGTCACGCTCCTTTGCGAGTCCGACACCTATGCCGACTGCAAAAAGCAGTGCTATATGGTCGATGACCGCACCGCCTGCCTTTACTAAAAACAATCCGATATGCGGCATGATACCGTTTATGTCACCGCCCTGCATGGAAGCCGGGCAAAGCAGATACCCCAACCCCATAAGAAGTCCGCACAGCGGCAGACTGGCAACAGGCATCATGACTGCCTTTCCAAGTCGCTGCAAGTATTTCATTATTTCATCTCCATAAAAAGTCATATTTCTATTCTCCCGTAAGGCTGCCTTATAACAGCACCAAGCATAACGCCCCGGGAGAGTTTATCAACGCTGATTCAATGATACCACATTTTGGGTCAGTTTTCAAGTGTTTTGACATTTTAATGTGAAGATAAAGCATAAACCTATCCCCCTGCCGCCGCATGGTATACGACCGCAGGGGGAGTATATTATTTTGCACTCACCGACACTATCCATTTGCAGATAGTGTCAAGAGCGAGCTTGCCGTTGCCGACGTTGCAGTGGTTCTGTGCGTCCTCCTTGGCGGTGAAAAGGCGGAAGGTCAGGCTCTTTGTATTGGTGAGCATATCTATCTCCCTGTCAACAAGATGATAGTCGATAAAGTGATCCTCACTTGCACCGAGGATGAGCATATCCTGCTTTATACGCTTTGCAACAGGGGCAAGGTCATAGAGCTTTAGCTTTCTTGCGTAGTCGTAAGCGTCACGGGCTTCATAGGCAAAACAGCCGTGCTTTAAGCCCCAGTCGATGACAGGTTCTTTTTTTGCCTTTTTGCCGAAGATGAAATTTATAGCCCTTCTTGCGCCGAGCGCCATAAGAACGTGAAATGCCTTTTGGATAGCAGGCTTTTGCATACCGACTATTACGTCCTGAAAGCAGGGGAACACCGACCACGCAACTACCTTTGTGATACGCTTATCAAATGCCGCCGCTCTGGGCGCTAAGTATCCGCCGAGAGAGATGCCGACTATGCACACATCATCAAGCCCGAAATGGTCAAGCACCGCCTTGACCGGCTGCTCCCACTTATGGGTAAAGTGCATACCCTGTACCCTCATAACACCGCCCTGCCCGGGGCCTTCAAACATATACACCTCAAAGCCCTGCTCCTGCAAATAGAGGAGGGAGAACAAAAACTCCTCAAAATAGCTGTCGTTGCCGCCGTGGAGAAGTATCGTGCCCTTGCTTTTGCCAAAGGGTTTGACGTGCATGACCGGGAGCTTCACGTTTTTGAACGGCACCTCTGTCAGCTCTATCCTTGCATTTTCGCCCTCGAAATAATCTGCGTAGTATTCGTAGAACAGCTTTGTTGCAAGCTCGTAATATTTTCGCTTGTCCGGGTCGCCGTCGTACATAAAAAACTCGCTCATTCGGTAGTAGGCGATAGCATTGCCGGTGCGCTGCTCACGCATGGCAGTGTCGCCTAACTTTATAAGCTCACGCTTCCAGTCGGCGCTGGTTTTTATCTTTGAGGCTATGGGCTTTACGTCTTCAAGTCTGCCGCCGTCCCAGTTTATCACACGGTTGAGCTGATAGTCAAAATTACGCTCCTTATTCAGTTTATAGACCCCACGCTTTAATTCTACGGGGCGTGTTACATCGTATTTTTTCATTATCATTCTCCATTTCTGTCACCTTACGGTGTGTATATCCGTCCGTTTACGCCTGCTGCTATCCCTCGTCAGTATATGTCCTTCGGGAGAAATCTCAGCACCAGCTTAGGCGGTGCAAGGTACGGCAGGATAAGCACCAGTACTGTCATAAGTACGCTGACCCCGAGCGAGCGTTTTACTGTTCGTTTCATTTCACCTTACCATTTAAAGACTGCAAGTCTGTTGTTCATATTCTTTCCGATGAGTGCAAACAGCTTGCCCCGGACAGAATACTTCTTCATCTCTTCATTGTAGCTGCGTTCCATTACCAGCTTCATTCGGGGTTCAAGGTCAAGATACTCCCTGCCTGACTTTGTTCCCCAGCCGAAGGTGGCGTTTGTATGCTTTACAGCATCGTGGTGCTTGCCGTGCTTTTCAAGGAAGGGCGAGTGCAGCTCCGCCAAAAGATAGCCATGCTCAAAGCTGTCACAAAGCATATTAAGACAGGTACCCACCTGCTCCTTTGAGAAGTATTCAAGCACGCCCTCCATAACGATGATGTTCATATCCCTCTTCGGGAGCTTAACTGTCCATTCGCTTTCAAGAGCGCTGCCGTCAAGCATTGTGCAGCGCTCTCTGTCCTCATACACCTTTCGGCGGACGGCTATCTGGTCGGGCAGATCGACATCGAACCATACAAGCCTGCCGTTATCCACCTGTGAGAACTTGTCATCAAATCCGCAGCCGAGATTTATGCAAAGCGCATCGGGGTGCTTGCTCAGCAGCTTTTTCAGTACATCTCTGAACATTATCGTCCTTGCCACAACGCCCTCGTGCGACATGAACGGGTCATATTTGCTCACATCAACACCGAGGGTGTCGATTATCTCCTTTGCCTTTAAGTCTTTTATCCTTGCATTCGGGCGAGCCGTTTCGCTTGCCTTGATCGCCAGCGGGATAAGCGCTGTTTCCTGGATATCTCCGAATTTCAAGTCCATTTTCAAGTCCTCCTTATGTAAAAATCACACCTGTCTGCACCCTTGCCGAGAGTCCCCTTGCGTTCAAAAGCAAGCCCCGGCAGATCACCGTAAACCCGCTCGTCGTTCTCGCAGAAGATCTTTGTAAGCTCCGGGCAGCCAAGCTCTGTGAGATAGGTATTATATGGGCATTTGAGAATGTCCATTCGGTATGCGCCCTTTTCCTTCGGGTAGAATCTGTTCTCAAAGCCGCAGGCAGCGCCGAAATTCTTCTTAGTCATCGGGTCCCACATTTTTATAAACAATCCCGGCATAAATGGTATCTTCATTATCGTTTTGAGCGGCTTTGCCTTTGCGCATATCTTCACCGCCGCATTTTCGATGACTGCATATGCCTGCTCGTCGGTCATAAATTCCTTTGCCGTAAGGTACATCGCTGCCGCCGGGAATATCTTCTCATCGGTGTGAGAATGTACACCCTCCGGCAGGCTCTCATACTTTTCAAGATAGCTGTTAAGTCTTGACGCAGCCCTGTGCCAGAGCGCCTCGCACTGCTCCTTGTCAAGTATCATTCCGACTTCTTCTCTATACTCCTTTTTGGAGTTTAGTATTTCTATCGCTGACTTCATATAATAATGCCCTCCTTTGATTAGCAATCGCTAACTATATATCAAGTATATCACACAAATACAAAAACGTCAATATTTTAAGGCAAAAAAAGAATACCTCCCGGCAATAAAGATCATGCAGCGCACAAAGGCATGAGCCGGCGTCATTAGGTATTTCCACTTTTTTCAGTTTTTTTATTTTTTTGCAACCTTTTACTCTGTGGCAGGGTATTATATACAGAACGTCAAAGAACGTCAAAAAACATACCAGGAGGAATCAATTATGCCAAACAAAACTTACAAGGATTTTATAAGAGAGACACACAAGCGTGGACTTACGCCGACAGAGATCGAAACGCTTACTGCATTTAGCGGTTCAATAAATAGAATAGCGACTTCTGTCAATATGGCGCAAGGCAACAGC
Source organism: Ruminococcus sp. (assembly GCA_017470535.1). Taxonomy (GTDB): domain Bacteria; phylum Bacillota; class Clostridia; order Oscillospirales; family Ruminococcaceae; genus NK3A76. The sequence continues at coordinate 25,580 of JAFUYP010000015.1, forward strand.
CGTGTGAAAAATGAAGTCTACCAGAAAGTACACGACCTTAGTTCTGATCTCAACAATCTGTTAAGACTCGGCAAAAAGGAAACTATCACCAATACTGACAACAGAAAACTCAATAACAGACTATTTAAGGATTCCAGCAGAAAAATATACCAGACATTCACAGAGCTGTCCAAGCCGGAAAATATCAAGATCTTTTTAGACAGCAGCGTCAACGGCAATAAAGCACCGCTCAACAAGGACGGCAAGGACGGAAAGAAGATACTTCTTGATACTATCGCTATCTTCAATACCATGTACGGCATAAAGATCGACCTTGATCCTTATACCGTAGCACTTGGTATTGATAAGGAGAAGGCGAACCATGACCCCGAAGTACAGGGAGCGATCGTCCAGAACGAACCGGTCAAGCCCACAGCAGCCGAGCAGATAATGAACAAAACAGAGCAGGATCACTTCATGGCACAGCTCGACATAGTATCAGTAGGACTAAGTGCAAAGCACAGAACAGGCTTAGGCTTCGGCGTTGGCACGACCTCGACAGAGCTTCAGGCAACAAAAGATGCGCTTGCTGACTACAAGGCTTATTTGGCAAACCCCAAAGACCCTAAGTTCAACGGCAAGAGCGAGATAGATATGCTCAACACACTCAGAACAGCTGCCGATGACTATATGAGGGATAAGAGAGCGCACGGTCACGGCGACACGACCGCTCCGGACTGGCTCCCGAAGACCAAAATGGGACAGAACAGGTTCAAGGCAAACAAGCTGATCTCAAAGTATGCAGCTGACAGGATAGCTCATCTCAATCAGCTTGAAGCTCAAGCAGACAAGAGTATCAGCGAAACTATCAAAGAGACCGTCGATAATATAGATGATTCCATAGTCATGAGCAAAAATGGCGACGAACTGTACGGGCAAAAAACAAGCTATATAACCAATACCGCAGCTGAGCTGATAGCATGGAAAACAGTATCAGATAAAGGGTTTGCAAATGCAAGGAACAGCAAAAAGCTCTTCCTTGAAGAAAAGAACAAAATAACAGGATCATATGAGTTCAAGACGATATGTAATAATATAAGCAAAATGAGTGATGATGAGTGTCTTGACCTGTTGACAGATCCCATAAGCCTTGCAGAGTCCTATAATTTCAACAATAAGGCAATAAACGAATTTGATGAACAGTTTAAGGCTTCTGCCAAAGGCTCTATCGCCAACAAGTACTACGGCGCTGCAAAAAAGAACTTTGTCGAGCAAAACTATTCACCGCTGTATCTTGGTGATATGCTCGCTTTGTCAATGTACATGAAGGACAGCGGCAAAAAGGGAAAATTTGACCAGGAAGTATATAACAATAATTACAGAGACCTGATCGACGAAGACATACTTAATGATCTTACAAAAGATCTTGACAACAAACAAATAGGTGAATTACTGCAAAAGCCAGAGGAATTAATGAATTCTTACAATAATGCTGTTGAGCTTTCCTATAAGACTCTTAACGAGAATGAAATAGCAAACGCTATGCCCGGAAGTGTGACAAAGTATCAGAATAACATAAAGGAAATAATAAACTCAGAGCCTCCAAAGAATGAAGAAGAATTCAATAACATGAAGGAAAAGATCATGCGAAACATCGCAAACATAATCGCTACAAGGAGCCTGTGGAAAGAACCTGAAACAAGGACCGAGGAACAGCTGACATATGATCTTGGAAAGGAGAGGTTAAAGCAGTCAGATTATACAAATAATATAGGAATATACGCTGTCAAAGAAAAAAACAGACTGCCTGCCGGTTATAAGATCAATACCTGGTCTGCTATGACAGACGAAGAGAAAATAGCAGCATACGGCAAGGAGGAGATCAAAGCATACAAGCAGAAAAACGCAGAAAAGATAAATCAGCGCAACGAGCTTTCCAAGAGGATCTATGACGAAAGAGAAGACTTCAAGTTTATGTTTGACAAGGCAAAGACCTGGGACGATGTCGTAAAGCTGTCAAAGATAGCTCTTACAAGCAAGGGAAACAACATTATACACGAGCTTTCAAAGTCCGCAAACGAGCTTGAAAAGCTCAAAAAGCCTGCTGCCGGTCACTCTGCAAAGCCTGTCAATGAGCTTTCCATGAACAGGAACTCTATGGTAAAATAGACCTTAGTTTCTTTATATCACTTTGATTTTTCAAAGCTGCACAGTAAGCACCATACCGGCACAGGGTATGGTGCTTTTGCAATATAAGACTGCTTCTCTGCCGGTGAAAGGTAATATTTTCCCCTTTCTTTTCATACAGATTATGAAAGGGGGCTTTTTTATGTTTGAAATGATATACCGGTTTTTATGTGAGAATCTTCTTTTCTTTGCGCTGCACTTTGACGGGAGAAATGTCTTCCCCAAGCCTTTGACGGCAGCACAGGAAAGAGAGTGCTTTGAGAAAATGGCAAACGGCGACAGGTCTGCCCGTGATAAGCTGATAAGCCATAATCTTCGGCTCGTCGCCCACATAATAAAGAAGTATTACAACTCAGGCTCCGATCAGGACGACCTTATCTCGATAGGGACTGTCGGGCTTATAAAGGGCGTATCTACCTTTGACTACAAAAAAGGCACACGCTTTGCGACCTATGCGAGCAGATGTGTTGAAAATGAGATACTCATGCACTTCCGTGCAGGCAAAAAAAGTGCAAACGACATACACTTTTCCGAACCGATAGACACCGACAAGGACGGCAACAGCTTAACTCTTATGGACATTATCGCCGATGACGAGGATATTGATGAGCGTGTGGAGCTAAGGCTTGATTCCCAGCAGCTTTATAAAGTCATAAACTCCGCACTCTCGGGGCGTGAGCGTGAGATAATAGTTTTAAGATACGGGCTTTCGGGCAAGCCGCCGCTCACTCAGCGTGAGGTAGCAAAGATACTTGACATATCACGCTCGTATGTTTCACGCATCGAGAAAAAAGCGCTCGGCATTTTAAAGGAAAAATTCGACAGCTGTGAATAAACACTTCAATACCGGGCACAATACTACCACAAGACAATTCCTCCTCTATATAATCACCAAAAGCAGGGCTGTACGTTTTTTTGTACTGTCCTGCTTTTGACATAAAAAACCACACACCTTATAAAAAGATGTGTGGTCTGTTATCACATAGGCAGATACTTATCCTCAAACTCCCTCACCGGGATAGCCTTGTCAAACAGCCAGCCCTGTGCCATATTGTAGCCTATCGCACTCAGGAAGCTCGCCTGCTCCTCAGTTTCCACACCCTCAAAGATGACCTCCTTGTGTGTGGTGGCGATAAGGCGGCATATCTGCTTGACATACTCACGCTCGAGCTTATTTGTAGCGATATTGTCGATAAACACCTTGTCTACCTTAACAATGTCGATAGGCGCATTGAGCAGCACGCTAAGCGACGAATAGCCCATACCGAAATCATCAATATCTATCCTGAACCCATGCTCTCTGAGCTTGTTCATATAGCGTATCATGATATTTACGTCCTCAACGAATGCGCTCTCGGTTATCTCTATCTCAATAAGCCCCTTGTCAACGCCGTACTTGTCGGCAAGTGAATTTACCCTCTCTACAAAGTTATCCTTGCTTGAATGCACACGGGAGAAGTTGACGCTTATCGGTATCAGCCGCCTGCCCTCCTGCTTCCAGCGGACATAGCTTTTTAGCACCTGCTCATACATATAGAAGTCAAACTCTATTATAAGCCCTACCTTTTCAAGCACGCCTATAAACTCATAAGGCATCTTGTAGCTGCCGTCGTGGTTCCTCCACCTTGCGAGAGCCTCAGCGCCGATTATCTCCCTTGTTTTAAGGTCGAACTTCGGCTGTAAGAACAGCTCTATCATACCGGCATCCATAGCAGTCTTGACCTCTGATGCGATAGACTGGTCTCTCAGACGCTCTTTTCTCATTCTCTCGCTGTAAATGCCGCACAGAAGATTATCAGAGCCTTTGACACTTCTTCTTGCAAGGTTCGCATTATCCATAGCGATAGTAACGTCGATGTCCCTGGAATTGATAAAGAACATACCGCTTGAAATGTTTATATCGCTTGCCGGGTAGTGTATCTTTTGCAGCTCGGCAAACTCAGCGTTGACCTTATTGACCAGCCTTATCATCTTATCTCTTGACTCAGCGCAGCAAAGCGTCACATAGAAATCAGAGTATATACGGCACCCATAGATAAGTGCATCGCTTTTCTGTATAAGCTCAGCAAAGTCATAAAGCATCCTGTTGCCGGCATCATATCCGAAGTTCTCATTAACATAGGAAAAGTCATTGATGTCCGAATACACTATCGCATAGCACTTCTTGTCCTCGATAGCGCTTATGAATTTGCTTGCCTTTTCCTTGAAGGTATGCCTGTTGTAAAGCCCTGTGACAAGATCTCTCTCGGACAGGCGCTCGATGAGCTTTTTATCCGAGTCGATGCGTTTTTTGAGCATCTGCTCAGTCTCTATCGAGGTTATCCTGCCGTAGATATTCGTCACTCTGCCGTCATCGTCAGGCGAGCTGGTGTATTGCAGCTTATACCATGTATAGTCGTCATCGAATGCCCTTGTCCGGTACTCAACGCTGCCCGAGATGACCTCGCCGCTGCGTGCAGCCGCAAGGCTTCTTTCAAGCTCTGCTGAATCGTCCGGGTGGACATTTTCTGCATACTTTTTGTCTGAAAAATAATTCTGTACGCTGCCTGTGTAGCGGCTGATATAATTGTCGCTGCCCGGCAGGTGGAAAATATCCCTTACAACATCGTAGTCAAAGTATATCTCACTTGTTGAACGTGCGATAAGCTCAAAGAACTTGTTCTGCTTTTTGATCTCATGCTCCTGATTATTCTCACGGGTTATATCAGTCAACACAACGAATATCAGCTTTCTTCCGCCAGATGCCTGCAACGGCTTGCCCTTGGCAGATATCCACCTGTCAACGCCGTCAGGACAGCACAGCTTGTATTCAGTCTCAAGCTCGGAATTATCCTTGAAGCACACCACGAGCTTCTGTGAAAGCTCGGCAATATCCTCGGTCCTCATAAGACCGCCTATCCTGCCTGAATGCTGCGCCTTGTCCTTAAAGCCGAGCGTCGTGTAGTATTTATCAGAGGCTTTAAGTATAGTGAGCCTATTGCCGTCGTACTCATATATTGCCGCTGCCCCGGGTATACCTGCAAGCACCGTGTCAAACGCCCTGAGTGACGCTATCCCTGAAAGAGAGCTTATCTGCTGCCCCACCGGGCGGTTGATTATGAGCCTTGCTGTTTTCCTGCCGTCCTCTTTTATGATAGTAACAAGATCCGTCACCGGAATATCCTCACCGTCAGCTGTTCTTATCATATGCTCATAACAGTTCATGCTGTCTATACCGAGCTTGAACTGCTCCCTGAGTGCTGTCACGGTATCAGCATCAAAAAAGACATCAGCAGACAGACCGCCCCTGACTTCATCAGCCGTGCAGCCTGACATTGCACAAAAGCCCTCATCGCAGCTGATAGTGAGCATCGACTCGCAGTCTATGCGCAGAATACCATATTCTATGTTGAAAAAGTTTTCAAATCTGTTTTCATTTCCCATTTTATTCCCTCAATTGCAAAAAGTTCTTTTAGAAATATTTACCCACTATTATTTTATCACAAAATCTTTAATTTAGCAATAATTTTCTATGTTTTCGTCATTTTGGATAGGTGATTTGGATATTTTGCACAAAATAACAAGCCCTCATTTTCACGAGAGCTTAAAGGCATTGCCTTAGTTATTCCTTCGGATATTTTCCGCTATTGCCGTCTGATGAAGTATATTCCACCTTTGTCACAGCGCCGTTATCAAAGTAAAAATTGACCAGCCCTGAATCTATCGTACCCTTCACCGCATCGGAGATATATTTTTCAAGCTCCTGCTTTTCGTCAGGGCTTGCGAGGTTGAACCCCCACACGGCGTATGTCACAGGCTCACCCTCTGTCTCCTTCTGGGTGCAATAGGTCGCCGCCTGATAAAAAAGCTCCTTGGCAGCGCTGTCAGCATCAAACTCCTTTGCCTGCTCCTTCGCCTTTGCGCCGTTTATATCTATGCTCTCATCAGCCGCTTTACTGTCAGAAGATGAGTCGCCATTTTCGCAGCCTGTGAGCATACAAAGTGCCATTACGCCCGCAAGCAGCAGCGTCAAATATTTTTTCATTGTCACCCTCCTCAAAAAGCCTGCCCCCGTTTTGCCGGGGGCAGATACAAAAGTGTTATTTCGATGCGATAAATCTCTTGAGCTCGCCTACGCTCAGGCACTTCTCGACAGCAACGTCCATAGAGATCTTTCTCTCCTTGACGAGCTTTGCAAGCTCCTGGTCAAGCGTCTGCATTCCGAACTGCTTACCTGTCTGCATAGCAGAACCGATAAGGTGTACCTTATCATCACGGATCATAGCCTTGATGTTATCAGTAGCGTTGAGTATCTCGCAGCAAGCCACACGGCTCGTACCGTCCATTGTACGGCAGAGTGTCTGTGTACAGATACCTACAAGAACAGATGCAAGCTGAGTTCTTATCTGGTGCTGCTGGTGAGCCGGGAATACGTCGATGATACGGTCGATAGTCGAAGCCGCATCTGTTGTATGAAGTGTTGACATTACGAGGTGTCCTGTTTCAGCTGCGGTAACAGCTGCTTCGATAGTCTCGAAGTCACGCATTTCGCCGACGAGTATGATGTCCGGGTCCTCACGGAGCGCTGCACGAAGAGCCATTGAGAAGCTCGGTACGTCAGGACCTATCTCTCTCTGGTTCACCATACATCTCTTATGAGCGTGCATATACTCGATAGGGTCTTCAACTGTGATTATGTGTGCAGACTTATGTATATTTACATGGTCTATCATAGCTGCAAGCGTTGTGGATTTACCGGAACCGGTAGGACCTGTTACGAGCACAAGTCCACGGGGACGCATTGCAAATTCACCCAGTACAGGCGGAAGGTCAAGGTCTGCAAGTGTAGGTATATCGTTACGGAGCAGACGGATAGCGATAGCTGTATTGCCTCTCTGACGATATACATTGACTCTGTGACGGAAGCCTCTTGTAGATACATATGTAAAGTCAGTGTCGATATGATCCTTGATCTGCTGACGCTGCTTGTCGTTACACATATCCTCGCATATCTGCATTATTTCGATCTCTGTCATATCAGGGTAGCTTGAGAGCTTTCTCAGAGCGCCGCCCTGTCTTACTATCGGGGGGATACCCACTGTGAAGTGCAAGTCGGAGCATCCGAGCGCACGGGATTCATCAAGAATTTTGTTAATGTCAACTGCTGCCATAATTGTTTTCCTCCATTGAAATTTATTTTAGGGGCGCTATATCTCTGACCCCTTATATACGATCATACCGCATAGGTTACACGGATAAGCTCACCGATAGATGTTCTTCCCTGCTGAACGAGCTTGGATACGTTATCACGAAGCAGCAGGCAGCCCTGCTTTTTAGCAAGCTCCTGTATCTCGGTAGCTCTTGCGCCTGATGTGATAAGCTCCATCATCTCAGGGGTATTGAGAAGTATCTCATGGATAGCTGTTCTGCCCTTATAGCCCATATTGTTGCACTTAGGACAGCCGACTGCATCATACACCTCGATAGAGTGGTCGATGCCCATAAGCTCGTTATCCTGCTCGGTAGACATTCTTGCCTTTTTACATTCGGGACACAGCACCTTAGTAAGACGCTGTGCTACTATACCGATAAGCGATGTTGCCACCATGTATGCCTCAACGCCCATATCAACAAGTCTTGTTACCGTTGACGATGCGTCGTTGGTATGCAGTGTCGAAAGCACCAGGTGCCCCGTGATAGCCGCTCTGATAGCGATAGACGCAGTCTCAGAGTCACGCATCTCACCGACCATTATGATGTCAGGGTCCTGACGGAGGATAGAACGCAGTGCTGCATCGAACGTCATGCCTGCCTTGTCATTTATCTGACACTGGTTGATATTGTCGATCTTCTTTTCGACAGGGTCTTCGACGGTGATAACGTTAAGATTAGGCTTAGCGATCTCACCGAGAGCTGCGTAAAGAGTAGTAGATTTACCTGAACCGGTAGGTCCTGTTACCAGAACAACGCCCTGCGGAACTTTCAGGCAGGAAACGAATCTTTCATAGTTATAGTCGGTCATACCAAGGTCCTGTATCTTTCTTACAGAGCCGTCGCCGGCGAGGATACGGAGTACGACCTTTTCGCCGTAAACCATAGGAAGATTAGATACACGAAGGTCAACGGTAGTGCCGTCGATGACCTGCGACATACGGCCGTCCTGCGGTATACGCTTTTCTGCGATGTTCATACCGCTCAGGATCTTGAAACGTGTTACCAGCGCATTATGGAGCGCCGGGGAAAGTGTCATAAGCTCGATAAGGTCGGAGTTTATTCTTATCCTTATCTTTGTCTTGTCCTTGAAGGGCTCTATATGTATATCCGTGCAGTCCTGACGGTAGGAGTTCTCAACTATCGCAGTTGCGAGCTTAACGATAGGCGCAGAATCTATCCTGTCAGCAGACAGGTCGATGTCATTGAGGTCGATATCTTCTTCTTCTGCAAGCTCTTCTTCTGCCGCCTGAACAACGGCGCTCGCCTGACCCTCCGAATACATCTTGCCTATCGCCTTGGATATAGCTGACTTTGTTGCAAGCACCGGGTTGATGCTGCACCCCGTAACAACTCTCAGGTCTTCAAACACATAGAAGTTGATAGGGTCGTTTGTAGCGACCGTCATTCTCTTGCCCATTTTGCTTACACCAATAACGGTGTACTTTCTTGCGGTTGCCTCTGGTATCTTCTTGACAACATCCGGCAGGAGAGTCGTAGCATCAAGGTCACAGTACGGAACATTCAGTCTTTCCGCAAGTACCTTTGCGAAGTCCTCCTCAGAGATAAAGTTCATCTCGGTGATAATGTCACCGAACAGCTTACCCTTTGATTCCTTCTGTTTGGCAAGTACCTGCTGCAGCTGTTCTTCAGTGATAAGATTCTTTTCAACAAGATACTGTCCAATTGGTCCGTTTCTCATAGGTTTAAACTCCTTCTCGCAGCCGAGGTTTTTGCAAAAGGGTTGACCCCCGGGGCATTGCTGCGTAATGTCCCTTTATTTATAAATACTACTTGTAAAATTTATCAGAATGTGTTAAAATATAAATAGGCAACACCACCGAGCCACCGGTTACAGCCTTTGCCTATATCAACACTAAGGAGGATAAAAAATGTCTGAACTTCTACCATATTACATTGTGATATACACATTTGTATTTTTGTTCGGCGCATCTATCGGCAGCTTTTTAAATGTCTGCATCTACCGTCTGCCGAAGGAGGAATCGCTCATAAAGCGCAACTCCCACTGCATGACCTGCGGAGAGGAGATAAAGCGCCGTGATCTTATACCGATAGTCAGCTGGTGCCTGCTCAAAGGCAAGTGCCGCAGCTGCGGGGCACCTATCTCGCCACGCTACACTATCGTAGAGGCTCTCAACGCTATTCTTTATCTCGGCATCTTCATATACTTTGATGTAATGCAGACGCCGATACACGCAATACTTGTGTGCCTTTTATATTCAGCGCTCATCGTTGTATTCTTTATGGACTGGGACACACAGCTCATCTCAAACTATGTGGTCATCTTCATAGCACTTTTAGCGGTGCTTGAATATTTCTTCTCAGATCATAATTTCATTATCGACCGCTTCGGTATGCCGGTAGACCACCCATACGGACAAATGCTTATAGGAATGTTCGCCGTAAGCGTACCGCTGCTTGCGATAGAGCTGCTCTCAAAGGGCAGAGCTATGGGCAGAGGTGATGTTTACCTCATGGCAGCGTGCGGACTGTTCTTAGGTGTCAAGGGCGCTGTCGTTGCGATATTCATAGGACTTATAACAGGCTCTGTCGCCGGAATGATACAAAAGCACAAAAGCGGCGATTCGGTATTCGCATTCGGTCCGTGGTTATCTGTCGGAGTTGCAGTAGCAGCTATCTGGGGACAGCAGCTCGGCAACTGGTACTTAAACTTCTCGGGACTCGGCGCTCCGGAATAATATACATAATATATCCCCGGTCATAAAGACCGGGAATTTTTTTCGCACCTGTTACTGAAAAAATCCTCTTAACTTGTTTTGCAAGATAAGGGGATTTTTTCAGCAGACAGACATCTCTGCCTGTCTGCGAAAAATCATTCATCAGCTTGTTGTGATCGTTACATTGTAGAATCCTGTCGGAAGAGCCGAGAGGTCACTCTGTACCTGGCTCGCATTGATCCTTACAGGGAATGTAATGCTTCCGCCTGCCGGTATCTTACCGGGGTCAGCAGATGATTTAAGAGTAACAGTATTGCCTGACTGAGATGCGCTTATATACCATTCAGAGCTGTTTACTGATGCGCCGGAAGGAAGTGTGATCTTAGCCTCCCAGTCACCCTTAATGCTTGATGTACCGTTAACGATCGTTACATTGTAGTAGCATACGCCCCACCATGCGTACTGCGGAGCAGATATAGTAGCTGTTACGTTTGATGCAGGCTTATCCTTGAACTTAGCGACAAACTTTACATTGCCCGAAACTGTGTAGTTGTTTATAGGAGTTGAGCCTGCATACCAGTTATCAAATACCTTATCAGGATCAGTAGATGCAGGTATTGTCGCAGGTATCACAGCACCGCCGGATTCACCGGTCTTGCCGCCTGTGACGTACTGTGTCATCGCACCGTCTACCGAGCCGTTTATCTCGAACTCTACCTTGTACTTATCAATTACATCAGGATAGAACTCATATGTGTTGGACGAAGGCGGAGTAGAAGTAGATACGCAGTTTACAGTTGAGATCTCGTTACCTGAACCGTCATACCACTTATAATACTGTGTATTCGGGTCATAGGTAGGCGCAGGCGCCTGATCGACAGCCGAAATACCGTCTGCGACCTGAACGGTGATTATCTCAGAGCCGTCCACATCATAGAATATTGCATCATGCCATACAAAGCCCGAGTCTGCAACGTAGCATATCGTGAATATCGTATCCTGGTTTATCGGGTAGGTAGTCGGGTCAACCGCACCTGTACCGTCAGAGAAGTAGTAGCTTGTAAAGCCTACTCTTGAACCAAGCGAAGGTATCTGAGCGTTAGTCAGGCACTTGCCGGCCTCTACCTTTAAAGGTGAGCCGTAGACCTGACCTGCAAATGAAGGGTCAGTATCGCTGTACTGGAATGTTACCGAATACTTCAGAGCTTCGTTTGTCTTTGACACCTTATAGAAGATATATGTGTACTTGTTGTTCGGGTCAACGTCAGAGAAATACTTCTGCTGCTGTGTTGTAAGACCCGAAGGGTATGTCAGCTGATTGGGATACTTTGTGTAATCAGGTGCTGTATCAAAGTCAACAACGTCATTTATGATATAGGAATCTGCATTGTCGATGTTGATGTTTACCAGATCGAAGTATCTGCTTGCCTTGTACTCGGGGTCAGTAGCCTTTACATAGTCTGAGCCGTTATACTCCATCTCATACGACTCAATATCGAAGTTTAGCATCGCATAGCCGTCGGTGGACTTAACGTCAAGACCGATGTCATAGGTGTAGTTGCCGTAGATATTTTCACCGACTGTACCTGTTGAAGCCTTAGTGAGATCAAGCACGTTCGCAGCACCAATATCCGAAATATTGTAGATAGCGCCCTTGCAGTGCTTTCTGCCTGCAACTGTTGCACTGTCGCCCGGGTAATCGCTGAGTGCCGAGCCACGCAGGTTTGTGTTGTCGATTATCATTACATCTGTGAATCCGACGTCGCAAAGACCGACCTTAGCGGCATTGTTGCCGGAGGGTGTTATCTGCGGAACGCCCTTGTAGTTTTCAAGCACCAGTACATTGGTAGCATATCGTGTTTTATCCTCAACATAGCTTATCATAGTTTCGCCGGCTGTCTTTGTGTTGACAGTGTCGAGCGTGTCATGATAAACATTTCTTATCGGATCCATAAGCTGGAGTATTGCGCCCATCATCAGTGTGAGGAGCGCTATAACAACGACCAGCTCAATGAGGGTAAAACCTGAATTATTCTTTTTTGCCTTATTCATAGTTCACCCTCCTTTTTACATAAGTGAGTACTCAGGGTACTTAGCTGCCATATCAGCCTTGTTGTAGTAATCAGTACCGTCGTAGTAGATCTCTAAGTAGCCTGTCAGGTTGCCCGATTCGTCCTTATCGCAGAAGTAATCGAAGTTGCCTGTATCAAGCTCAAGATCTCTGCCCGGCATAGGTGAATATGTCGTGCTGTGGTAGTAGTCGTTATTGTACTCGCCGTACATAAAGATGCTTGTACCTGTAAATGCCTTTATGTCGATACCGAACTGGAGCGATACCTTACCGGTATTGTCAGCCATGTTCTTGTGACAGTAGTGGTAGCCGCTGTAGTTGCCGTCTGAACCATAGCAGGTAACGCCCTCTGCCTCGTTGAAGTATACCTCCAGATCCTGGTCAACACCGCTGTAATTATGGAATCTTACCCAGTACTTACCTGATGCCGGGTCGAATGCCGTGTTGCTGTCAGGCTGGAAGAATCTCATGTTATACTTAGCTGTGTTATCCTTATATCCGGCATTTGCCTGATAAGCATAAACGCTGTCATTTGAGAAGTAGAAAGAGTTTCCTCTTGAATTGCCGTCAGTATCTCTTGCGAAGTCAACTTTAAGAACAACGTTATTTGAGCCGTTTAGCCTGTACTTAGCCACTTTGTTATCAAAAAGCGTCTTCTTGTCATCATAATTCTCGGCGCTGTTCATCTGCATCTGGATCTCTTCACCAGCATAATAGCTTTCCTTGTTGCTCTTCAACGCAAAGAGTATGGAAGTAAACAACACCGCACAGGTAATTGCGAAAAGTGCCGTTGCCACGATTATCTCGACAAGAGTCATTCCTTTTTCAACTTTTTTAAGTTTCATCATCAGAACGCCTCCTCTCATTAATGGTGGTCATACCTTAACAGATTATAACCTACAAGAGTATTTGATCTTGCGCCCTTAACGATAGAGAACACACTGTTCTGATCGGGAGCATTGAACACATAGTAGGAAGTATTACTGTTCTGGAAGCTGCCGGCGATTATCATACCCATCGAGCATACAGAGAAGTTATCCTCTGATGTTGAGCTTGATGTGTAAAGGTGAGGTATCGTGATACCCTGTGTCTTGGTATCTACATATCCGTTAGGATTATACATGATACCCTCGATGAAGCTGTTGTTACCGCCGCTCCATGAGCTGTCGCCGCACAGGAGGTAGAATATCCTCTCGTCCTTGGGCTTGAATGCACCTGTAACATCTGTTGCAGTTGTATTGAGATAGAAGTCATCTCTTCTGTCTGCATTGAGCAGGCAGCCGTCAAAGCTGTCAAGAACTGTCTGCTTATAGAGATTTACATAGGTGTCATAGTCCATGAATGTTGCGTTATCCCAGTAGTATGTGCAGCCGTGGAATCCTGTATGAGGATCTGCGTCTGCATTACCCTGACCGGAGTCAGATACGAAGTAGCAGAACTTCGGGCTGGATGCAGGTGAATCGTTCTTTACGATAAACTGCGGAGCTCTACCGGAGGTAGCAAGTGAGCCAAGTCTGATAACTACGTCGTCGTCCTTAACGTGAATGAGTATCTTAGGATACTGTGTGCTGTTAGGACCGCCCTTGCTGTCGAGCATAGGCTGATAGAGGAAGTTTATATCGTCCTGCGATATAGTGCAGTCCTGATCTATGCACATATCATAGTAGGAGGTAACGCCGTTTGAATCTGTTACCTTGATGCAGTCCTGACCGTTCTTTACAGCGTGGAACGGGTGGTTGTCGTTAGTTACCTGAGCTGTGAAGATGCTCCTCAGTGTAGCAGTTGTGCCGCCCTCATAGAAAGCGTCATATTTGCTCTTTAACAGACCTACCTTGGAGTCTGTGCTTCTTACAACGTCCTCAGGATAGTTCTCATACTCATTAAGAGTTGTCGGGATATCAGGTCTCTGCGATCTGCCCGTCTTGATTATATCAGCAGCGTCTGCCTTTGTGATAGAGCCGCCTGCCTGGATAGCGTTGCCGACATTAGAAGCTGTGAGCTTTGTGCCGTTCTTATAAACATCGCCGCAGTAAGTAACATTACCGTCAACAACGATCTTTCTGTTACCGTTGTTGATGATGTCGCCCTCAACTACGAGGTCGCCGTGGACATTTACCTCGCCGACACCGCTTGTTGTGAGGTTGCCTGTACCGAGGTCGCTGTAAACATAGAGGTTGCCGTACTGGTTAAGAGGCAGGTTGCCGCCAAGCTCTGCGCCTGAGCAGAATATATCAACATCATACTGTGTTGTAGAGTCGATCTTGTTACCTACCTGGAAGCCGTTAGCGCTCGATTTGAGAGTACCGCCGATGTTTACGAAGTTATAGCCGTCGTTCTTGGGAAGAACAGTCTTGATAGAAGGAGTGTTCCTTACAGTAAGGTCGCCTGTGATAGTAACGTGCGAGCCTATCTGGTTCTCAACGTGGCTCTCCATAAGAACTACCTGGAATGTCGGGTCAGCATCTACATGACCGTAGAAGAACATTGAACCGTACACCTGCATTCCGTTTCTGAGCTTATAGGTAACGTCCTTGTTATCACCTGTGATAGATGCGATGTCACCTACGACACGCAGGTTGTTATACTCGTGATCAGTATCCTGGCAAAGCTCGATAGCGTTTGTAAAGCTCGCCTTCTTGGGAACTGAGTCTGTACGGATATAAGCTGCGACCTGATCTTCCTCAGAGCCGTACTTAGCCTTTGCTGTGATAGTGATGATCTGATCTGTCAGCTTGGCAACTCTTATCGTACAGCTGCCCATCTTATCAATATCCTTCTGGCTGTTGATAAGGACATCGTATTCATAGCCCTTGCCGCCGTTTTCGTTGGCGAGCTTCTCGATGTATTCGATAGCCTTCTTCTGGTCGTCCTCGGAAGTTGTGATGCCGTTTGTGGTGTTTTCGATTTCCTGTACAAAGCTTTCAAGACAGGTAGACGCAGTCATATACGCCTGTTCATGCTGGAAGGTCTTGTACGTTCTCTGCGATGTTATATTAACAAACGATATTGCCGCACCTACAAGTACGATCATCATTGTCATTACACACAACACCGTCAGGAGAACTGCGCCGTTTTCATTACGCTTTAGAGTCTTCTTCTCCATAAATACCACCTTTCTTCAGATTTACAATTCTATAGGGATAATTGTATATTTTACCGTGCATTTGTCCAGAAAATTACACGGATAAAATTTTTAATCAATATATAGCACTTTTCGGTGGAGGGTAAAAACCCGCCACCTACGAGTGAAAATATGAAATTTTACTTATCAGCGCTGGAATCGTCCTTAGCCTCATCCTTCTTAGCGTCGTCCTTGTCGCCGCCGAGTGCTGCCGGCTTCGGGATCTCAGGTGCCATGTAGTAGCTGAACGAGATCTCACCGGTCACTTCATTCTCAGTAACGTCAGTGATCTCGCAGTTCTTGATGATGAACGACTGCTGGTCGGTCGTCAGAAGAGTATCTGCAAAATCAAAGAGTTCATCAAGTGAGCACTTGAAGTCAGACTTGACTTCATATGTGTTGACTGTATTTGCGAGCGCAAGTGTAGCAGATGCAGTAGCCTGAGCCTGTGCCTGCTCAGTATTAGCATCAGTGCTGCCGTCAGCAGCAGGAGTTGCCTTAGCTTCCTTGACAGCCTTAGCCTGCTCATCGAGCAGAGAAAGTATCTCTTCTACATCATAGCTGTATGCCGTGATAGTCGCAAGTGAAAGATCATCAATAGTATAATCGGTATTAACGATCTCTCTCTTGTCAGTTACGAGAAGGTTTCTGATGTTATCAGTTACCTCTTCCTTAGCGTCGAGCTTATAGAAATACTCATTCGAGTGTGCAACTGCGTTATCATATGCCTTCTGGAGATCCTCTTTGAGGTTAGCCTCCTCGTCAACTCTTGTCTGGAGCTGAACGACTTCGTTTTCCTTTGAATCCTTCTTCTTGGAAGTATCGCTCATAGTATCGAATGCAGGCTTGATGATAAGGAATATACCAATAGCCCAGATCACTATAACAACAGCTCCGATAAGGAGTATCTTATCACGATATGTAAGTTTCATTATTTATTCTCCTCCTTTGCTGTGTCATCCTTCTTGTCCTTGTCAGCATCTTCCTTAGCTGCGTTAGGAGCTACTGTGCAGACGACCTCACCGACAAGGATATTGTTATCCTCGCCTTCCTTATAGCCTTCAAACTGTACATCGCTGAAGTACAAGCCGTCCACCTTATCCTTATCCTCGATAGCCTTCAAGGCTCTGATAAGCTCGGTAGCATCTTCCTGCTCCTTAACAGTTACCTCGTCAAGAGTTACAGTACCGGTCTCAAAGTCATATATGAACTTGACATAAGCAGAACCGTCAACTTCCTTGAACGCCTCGTCTATCTTATCACGCATATCCGAATTCATCTTCGGCCACGAGTCGAGGTCTTCCCTCTCCTGGATTATAGCCTTGTCGAATGCGTTGATAGCGTCGAGCTGTACTTTTAACAGGTCATTGTTTGCGAGCTTTTCATTAAGCTCTGCTATCTTGGTGTCAGCTTCCTTGATGTCGTCTTCAAGAGACGAAGTACGGAACTTGACAACTGCAAAGATAGCGCCTATCGCCACGATAGAAGCAAGTGATATGATACCTGCTGTAACGAGCAGCGAGCTTACACCGCCGCTTGAGCCCTTGCCCTGCATCTGGTCAACTTCAAGGAGGTTGATACGCTCAGTCTGCTTGTTTCTTCTGTACAGAGCACCGATAGCGTTTGCAAATACCGTGAACTCGAAATTCTCAAAGCCGGTGATCTGAGAAGGAACACCGAGAACGGATACCTGAGCCACAAGACCGTCAAGAGCATCGACTACCTTGATGTAGTCCTCGATAACGCCGTAGAGGATAACGTTTGAAAGTCCGCCGCCGCCTCTTGCTTTATTGAACTGCTCCATCTTGAAGATATTCTCATTGAGAGCTTCAAGGATATAATCCTCACTCTCATAGTCCTCTTCCGAGATAGGAACGTATCTTGCGAATGCCATCTGACCGTTCTCAAAGAGTGTCAGACCCAGGAAATTCTTATCGAGCTGGCAAACGAGAAGCGGCATCTTTTCGATGTTGGACTTGTCTGCTAAAACTATACGGGCAATCGAGTTACATCCGATGTTTACGGATTTAAGTGTGATACCTAAGATACCGAAGAACTTTCTGTAACTCTCAACTATCGAGCTGGGGCAGGCAGTAGCAAGCACCTTGACAGCACCCGGATTATCCTCGCCAGCCTCACCTACAACAGTATATGAGATCGAGTAATCATCAGTGATACCCATTTCATGGCTCATGGTGTTCTGTACCATTGTAAGGAACTGCTCACCCTTTGCCTTAGGAACTATAAGCTCCTTGAATACGATGTTTGAAGACGAGAATGTAACGACCGCATCTCTGTCCATCATACCCTCTGCTTTAAGATTTGTAAGTACATACTCAGCAAGGCCGGAAAGATTGATGACCTCACCGTTGAGGATATAATCCTCAGTGTCCGATATCTCAAGGGTGAGCGACTTTTCGATCCTTATCTTATTTGCGCTGTTATCGCCCTTGACGATATTTATTTGTTTGTCCGAAATATCAAATGAAAGCATTTATTTGTTCACCTCATCAAAATTATTTTTAGCTTACATCATTAAGTCCGCCGTAGAGCATCGGGAATATACCTGCGAGCACAAGACCTATCGCAATACCCATGATGATTATCATGAGAGGTTCCATAAGACCTACGAGCTTTCCTACTGCGGCGTCTGCTTCTTCGTTGTAGAAAGCAGCCGTCTTTTCGAGGATCTCATCAAGCTGACCAGATTCCTCACCGACATAGATGATAGAGCAGAACATACCGCTGAATATCTCTGTCTTCGTTATAGCAGTCGACAGTGACTGACCCTGTTTAACTTCGTCAACTACCTGTATGAACATATTATCTACATATGTATTACCAAGTATCTTTGAAGATCTTTCAAGGCATTCTACCATCGGGATACCACTTGAATAAAGTGATGAGAGAGATTCTGCAAACTTACCTGTATAAATGGTAACTATCAGAGGCCCGACCATAGGCATCTTGATCTTGAACTTATCCCATTTGATCCTGACGCTCGGGACCTTCAGAGCGTAGATGATGCCGATAACTATCAGCAAAATCGCACCGATCAGGATATAATACTTATCCTTGATAAAGTCTGAGATCGCAAACAGTGCCTTTGATATTGCCGGCATCTCATCTTCTTCCATCATACCTGCGAACGTAGGCATTACGAATGTAAAGAGGATAAGTACGATAGCAACTACCATTACGCCGAGTACGGCAGGGTAGATCATAGCACCCTTTACTTTGTTGTTTAACTTGTTCGAGTTGTCGTAGTAATCGCTGAGCCTCTGCATGGTAGTATCAAGAGTACCTGCCGATTCACCGGCATCGACCATTGAGATAAAGAAGTCAGGGAAGCTGCCTTCTCTTGCCCTCAGAGCCTCGGTAAACGTAGAGCCCTTGTTTACGTCCTCGTAAACGCCCTGCCAAGCCTCCTGCGGACCTTTCTTTTCTTCCTGTTTGTAAAGAATATCGAGTGCCTTAACGATAGTAAGACCTGAAGTCATCATCGCAGCAAGCTGACGGCAGCAGAACGACATTTCCTTAGCCTTGAACTTGTGAACGCCCTTCTTACCGAAACCGCCGCCCAGTGCTTCTGTATAGCTTACGCAATACCAGCCCTGCTCATGGATCCTGTCAAGCACCTCGTTTGCACTCTCCGCCTCGATAGTACCTTTAATGGTCTTACCTGCGGTATCCTTCGCAACATAGGCAAAATTTTTCATCTTTGTAGTTACACCTCCACCTAATGACGTGCCTGCTTAAAAGCTGTTGCACGCCACGAATAGATCGAAAGCGCAAACGCCCAATTACAAACACACTTTTTTATATTATAACATTTTTTTAAAACTTAATCAAGTTTTTATAGCAATTTTTTTAAGGAAAATATGACGAAATGTCGGCAAGGTTTTTGTTACTTTTACCAATTTGTATTGACGGTTTAACTAAAAGTAATTGTACAATATTGCTAAATATGAAAATATTATTAATTTCCAACAATTTCAAAATACACTTTATCTGACATTCTGAACGATATACTATTATTAATATATATCTATTAATATATATCGCTCAGACTTCCTCGTCATAAGATCCGTCCTCGTCCTCCTCGTCATCTTCATCTGATGCTGCCATTGCCTTCAAAATGACAGGGTGTCTTTTCACATACAGCCTGAACGACCCCACATACGCCCCGAAGCAGATAAGCAGCTGCAAACCGTTGCCCACAAGCACGCCTATCGTATACGGCAGCCCTATGCCGGCGGCAGCTTCACGGTAGCTTCTTGTAAGCCCCGTGCCCACGCCGTCACACAGCCAGCTCAGCGGATAGTAAAAGGCATTGTAAAACACCGTCATAGCGGTACTTTCCTTGAACGACTCCCTGAATATCGACGGCACGAATGCCGCCATGAGCATAACGATAAGTATGATTATGATATTCTCCCAGCTCCATTCCTCGTAGGCTGCGTGCTTTTTACCGTCATCGTAGAATATCCACACCAGTATCGCCGTCATAACGATAAAGCCTATGACCGAGCCTACTATCGGGTCGGTAAAAAACGCCTTCACGCCGGTGACAGTCACCTGCCCCGACTTGTCAGCGCCCGTACCCGACGATGCAGGGATAAGCGATGCAAGCCCCGGGAACAACACACCTCCGCAGAACATACCGAACATATCGAGCAGGAGCATCAGCCCCAACCTTGCAAGGGTGTACAAAAGCCCTCTAAAACCATCCACAAGATCACTCCTACTATAATAAATTTAGTCGTTAACGCCACGACAAACCAGCCGTGGTTTACACGCACTTGTTACATAAGCTATAATGGAAGCAGTGATTGGATAACGTATCACTCCTTGGGACAACACGCCCGTGAAGAAGACA
>JAFUYP010000027.1 GCA_017470535.1 Ruminococcus sp.
GGCAAAAAAAGAACAGCCGCTTTAGCGGCTGCCCGTGAATGTAATGCGGTGCTAAACTTTCGGTACCCCTTGAGGGGTCAAGCCAGTAATAGCCCCTTTTAGGGGCAGAGCAAACCACCACTTTAGTGGTGGTTGTGATTATCTGACTGCGAATATATTGGTCTCCCAGCAGGGGTAGTAGGGATACTGGCGAAGATAGAAGTTATAGCCGGGGGCTATATCGTTTATCAGCAGTATCAGCTTATAGAAGTCATACGGGCGGTGGTAGGCTGCTGTACAGATTTTTGGATAGTATTTATTTATAGTCCTGCGGCTGCCGAGCAGGGCAGGAACGTCAGCACCTTCAACATCGTACTTAATGTAGGTGACTTCACGCCCCGCAAGAAAGCTGTCTGCCGAGCGTGCGGAGGTAAGTCTGCCCGAACTGCTCACAGCTGACTGTCTGCCCGAGGATGAAGAAAATGCAAGTGTGGTATCAAAGCTCCATGCGGCGGCGTTTACAAAGTCTATGCTGTCAAGGTGGGAAAGGTTTTTTACGCACTTGCGGAAGTTTCTCATATCCGGTTCAAAGCAATAGATATGCTCATAGCTGCCGCCTGTATAGGAGAGGAACTCCTTTACCGTGTCGCCGTTATAAGCGCCCATATCCATATAGATCTCATCACCTGACAGGTGCAGGATATCCTTATAGCTCTGCCCGGGAGTGGTGAACACAGGACGGAGGTGACTGAGCCTGCCTGTTATCTTAAAGCGGCACAGCGCTTCAAAGACCTGCCGTGAGCGGTCGTCGGACAGGAGAGAGTATGCTTTTTTTGCGTTTTCAATATCGGAAAGGAAAAAGTCCTTTTCAAAGCAGGTATCATCTGCGACAGACATTTCCGGCACAAACAGATCATATCTGTCATCAAGGCGGTCGATACGCTGCATGACCTGTGGGATATCTGTACCGAAGGCAAGGGCTATCGTACATTTATCGACTGTGCTTTCAAGTTCAGAGACTGTGATAGTTTTAAGCCCTAAGAATTCTTTCTTTTTTGAGTGGTCATCGCTTACAATGATGCCTGAAGGAGTGATGTTTTTTGCCTTAAAAAGTGAAAAAAGCCCCTCACAGCCGTTGCCCGTGCCGTAGATATACACTGGGACTGACGACCGCTCAAGCTCTTTCCACACGTCACAAAGCTGTGACAGACTATCAAAAAATGCCATTACTCATAGAAACCCGTATCGTCGTGGAGAGCGTCCTCGACGCTTGCGCCGACCATATCTCTGCCACGGATATGGTACTTATCCTTATTAAGGTTGATATGAGTATCAAGAAGTGCAAGCACCTTTCTCGGCTCCTTTACAGAGTCGATGTCCTTGATAGGGGTATCAACGTCTTTTACATGGAGCTGGATAGTTCCGCAGCCGAACATTCTTTCAAACAGCGAGAGCTTTAATTTCTTATCTGTCACCCTGTAAAGATCAAATTCGTCCTCAGTGATGCTCAGAAAGCCCTTGCGTGTGATGAATTTATCCTCTGTGAGAAAATATCTTGTAAATGAGAGCGGAAGACCGAACAGAGTCCTCTTCTTATCAGTCCATAAGTAGTCAAAATCTGCTTTCATAGCTTTTATCGCCGCCGTATATGCAACAATGCGGCTACCTCCTTATTTCATATTAATTTAATATTATCATAAAACATAATAATTGTCAAGGATTTTTTGAATATCGTGAGGGAAGTTTAAATTTCACAAAGGTTTCACTTGAAAAATCATGTATACTATGTTATAATAAGAATGATGTGAAATTTTGAAAGGATAGCTGATATGAGCAGAAAGAAACGAATGAAAGGAAAAAGAGGTAGTGCCGGGGCTGTGACCTTTGCACTTGTAACGTCTGTTCTGGTGGGCGGCGGCTTTGCAGGGTTTTTCTACTACAAGGCGAATTACTCTGACGGCTGGCATACTGACAAGGACGGCAGGCGGTTTTATATCGAGGGCAACGGTGTAAGAGCCAACGGCTTTACGACTATCGACAATTCGGATTATATATTCTCGCCTGACGGTTTTACTCAGAGCGGCTGGCAGGAGTATGAGGGGTTTACCTATTACCTTGATGATGCCGGCGTTATACAGAGGGGCGAGACTGAGATAGACGGCGAGCTTTATTATCTGTCGCCTGAGACCGGTATTTTCAGGACGGGGCTTGTAAACCTAAACGGCTCGGAGTATTTCTTTGATGACCACGGGTTTACCTACGACGGCTTCTCACAAAACGGCGACGACCAGTTTTACTATGATACCTCCGGACAGAAGCTCAAAGGCTGGGCTAAGATAAATGACAACCAGTATTACTTCCTTGATGACGGCAGCATGGTAAAGGGGTTTGTAGACATAGACGACATTCCCTATTACTTTGATGAGAAGGGCTGTATGCACTACGGCTGGCTGGAGCTTGACGGAAAGAAATACTACTGCGATGCAAACGGCGTTATCGGCAAGGGCTGGATAAAGATAGGCGACAGCTTTTATTACGGTGATAAAAAGACAGGCGAGATAGCTGTCGGGTGGAAAACTATAAGCAAGGAAAAGTATCACTTCGGTGAGGACGGCATACTGACGACCGGGTGGGCTGACATAGACGGAAAGAAGTATTATTTTGCCGAAAACGGTCAGTCTATGAAGGGCTGGATGGAAAAGAGCGGTGACAAGTATTATTTCCTTGATGACGCAAGTGCTGCAAAGGGCTTTACGATAATAAACGGTCACAAGTATTACTTCAACAAAAAATGCAGGCTGCTCACCGGCTGGCAGACTATCGACAAGAAAAAATACTACTGCGGAAAGTCGGGCGTTCTGTCGCTGGGGTTTGCAAGCATTGATGATGTTTATTATTTCTTTGGCAAGGACAATGCTATGGTCAGAGGCTGGGTAAATTACAGCAAGCTGACAGACGAGCAGAAAAAGGCTAAGAGCGATTATCTTGAAAAGATAAAATACACCCCAAAGACCAAAAAAGAGCCTGCGAAGTATGAGTACGAGCCGGAAAAGAAAAGCTATGATGAGTTTTTGCTCAAAGCGTTTGACAAGCTCGGGGACGATCTTTTCAAGACAGGCTACACCGACAAAAAGACCGGCGAGGTCGCACAGGGCTTCAAGACGATAGACGGGTATACCTTCTATTTTGACAAGACTACCGGCGAAAAGCTGACCGGCTGGCAGACGATAGAGGACGAGAATTATTACTTTGGCGATTTCGGTGTTATGGCTGTCGGCACTCTTAAAATGGATGACAAGGAGTACAGCTTCGGCAGTGACGGTATACTCCCGAGCGGCATCACTGTAAGCGGCAAGAAGGTAAAATACATCGAGAACGGCGAGGCGGTCAAGTCTGATTTCAAGACGGAAAACGGATATATTTATTTCCTCGATGAAAAGGGTGTTGCTGTCAAGGGCTGGCAGATCATCGACAACAACAAGTTCTTCTTTGGTGACGATCACAGGCTCAAGTTTGGCATATGCAAGGACGGCGACGATGTTTATTACATGACAGAAAAGGGTGCGGCTCTCAGTACATGGGTAAATGTTGAGAATGATACCTATTATTTCGGGGCGGACGGCAAAGCATACAAGGGCTTACAGGAGGTAGGCGGAATACTTTACGGCTTTGCTTCTGACGGAAAGCTCTACAAGAACACCTTTGCAGACATAGGCGGCAAGAGGTATTACTTTGACAACGGTGCTATGGTGACAGGCTTAAAGACTATAAACAACAAGATATACTGCTTTGGCGGTGTGGGTTATTTACAGTCCGGCTGGGTCAGCCACAACGGAAAGACCTATTACTGCAACTCTGACGGCACTGTGAATGTGGGCTGGAAGACTATCGACGGCAAGAAGTATTACTTCAATGATGTAGGCGCTATGGCAAGGAGCAAGATGATCGACGGCGTATATGTCGGCGAGGACGGCGCTGTATTATGATACAAATAAAACACCTGCGGCTTGGCTTGAACCGCAGGTGTTTTATTTTTTAAGGCAATACCGCTGGGCCATTGTGCGTCAGATATGCAGTCAGATTTTTCGTCAGATCGCATAAATTCGCCGCAGGAATACTACCGTATTTCAAGGTGAATTTGGGTAATATGACGGAAAATCTTGGGGTAGATGGCGTGCAAAGGCGTTAGCCGGTGGCCCGGCGGTGTTGCCTTAAGGATCTGATGTATCATCAGATGATGAAGATGCCGGGGCTGACCAGTCGTGGAACAAGCCCTTGGCAAGCTCGTCACGCTCCTTTTCATCAAGGGGTGTGTCGTTTATCTTTATCTCGGTGATAGTTACCTCGACGGTCTTGATATTATAGCCGTCATAGTTATATGACAGCTTTATCTCGACTGATTTATTTTTATACTTTGCAGGCGCTGAATCGTTAAGTGTGCCTGTAAGGATAACACACGGGTCATCGCCGAACTCCGAATAGCTCCAGTCAAGGTCGTCTGCCTTGAAAAAGGCGTTCACACGGTCGCTGACCATATAATTCTGGTCGGGGTCTGTTATTTTATCAAAAAGCGAAAGCTCTGACAGGAAGCGTGACTGGGCGTGCGCTACAAAGTATTTTGGCGACGTCTGAAAGCTCCGGGTAAAGCCGTTATAAGCAAGAGCGCAGAAAACAGCCGCTGCAACTGCGACTATCCGCATCATACCACGGTTCAGAGCCTGACATCTGAAAAACACATACACGACAGGCGATATGACAGCGATAGTTTTAGCGCTGTCCTGAAGGATATATTTTTCGACCATGATGCAGGCGTCCTTATATGCGGCAAAGCGCATCATGAACACCACAAGTACCCACAGAAGCACACCTAAGTAGATATTTCCGGTGAAATTCTCTAAAAACAGTGCTGCAAACGGCAGTACAGTCAGGTATGTGATATAGTTGTTACTTATATCGTCCGGCGGACGGTAGTAGACAGGTACGCCCTGACCGCCGGTAAAGGGTGGGATATTATAGTTTGGTCCGGTAGGGTTATATTGTTCCATAGTTTTTGCCTTTCATTCTGTTTATAATTATATTATAGCAGAAAATACTGCTGTTATCAAGTACTATTTTTTATGTTGTTATAAAATGTTACTGTTTTGTTATTTACAAATTATTAATAGTATGGTATAATGAATGCAAGCATTCATTATTATTTATCATTATGCCCTTGCAGATACGCAGTTCTCCGAACTGCTCCCTGCATATCGGGCAATTATACCATAACGCTTACGCTTATATGGTATAATAAGATATAAAAATTTATCAGGGAGAAGAAGCTATGGAAAGACTCAGACTCAGCAAGGCGTTAAAGATCACTATATGTCTTGTGTTTTCGATATTGTCTGTGATGTTTTCCTTTGGCAGTGCAAGCGCTGAGACCAAAGAGGAGATATACAACAGTCATGATGAGTTAAAGCCCTTTACCGACCCGGAGCTGTTTATGGAGAGGTATGCCCTGAGAAAGGACAAGGAGTTTGACCCTGACGAATACGAGTTTTTCTTTTACAATTTCAAAAGCATGATAACTGTCGGCAGTGACAATGTTTTACAGATAACCGAGTTTATAGATGCGTATTTCAACACGCCGCATCATGGCATATACAGAACGCTGCCGCTGTTCAACAAGGTCGTGCGAAACAACGGGCTCACGACGCTTAACACCTGCCGCATAAGCGGTATCTACACGAATACAAACAGCACCATAAAATACCGTGACGAGGACGTTTACATTCAGTTAGGCGACCCTGACACGATGGTGACGGGGTTTCAGAGTTACCGGATACAGTATACATATGACCTCGGAAAAGACCCTCTGACTGACAGGGACGAGTTCTTTTTTGACCTGATAGGCACTGACTTTGCCTGCCCGACGCTCAGGGCGGAGTTTGAGATAGAGCTGCCAAAGAGGTTTGATGCGTCGCAGCTGCATTTCTTTACAGGGTATGCAGGAAGTGAGGAGGAGTCGCTTGTTGACTTTGAGGTGAACGGAAATACTATCACCGGTGGTACTAATGCCTTTCTTAACAATGGTGAGGCGCTTACCTGTTATTTAAGGCTGCCGGAGGGGTATTTTGCAGATGCACATACAAATTACGATCACAGCTCCTTGATAACTCTTGGTATCGTTACTGTCATGCTTATAGTGTGTGTGGCGATATTCCTGTTTTCAAGATCACGCAACAGGTACACGCTGTATGCTGAGTTTGCTCCGCCAAGGGGATTAAACCCTGTTGAAGCCGCCTACGTCAAATACGGAAGTGTGACAAATGCTCAGATAGTATCACTTCTGCCGTATCTTGCGTCGAAGGGGTACATAAGCATAAAGGAGCTTTCAAAGGGCGGTGGTTTAAACAGCGCTAACTGCGGCTTTATGTACACAAGTCTGCTGCCGTATGACGGCGACAAGCAGGACGAAAAGCTGTTTTACAGGGGGCTGTTCGGAAATCTCAGCGGTGAAAAAAGAAACAAAAAAGACCCCGATGCCCCTCCTTCAAGAAAAACGATATTTGACAATGATCTTAAAAACAGATTCTATCTTACCATAGATAAGATACAGGAGCACATCGGATCATCGGGGAGCAGATACAGCGACTTCTATGTGCGTGGCGGCACTAAGATGAAGATGATATACAGGATAATACTGACTCTTTTCGGGGGCGCTGCGATAGCTTTGCCGCAGAGCTTTGATGGTCCGCACATTCTTGAGAATTTTGACATGGGCACGTTTTTAGTGTTTGCGGTAATGGCGGCATCGTTCATATTTTTTCTGACTATGCTGGGCAAGATAGGAAAAGTAATACTGGGCGTCATGGTCGGGCTTTTCACATGGATCATGTACTCTGATACCAAAGTCTTTTTGGCGTCGGATATTGCTGAGATCACCTCGCTGTCGGTGAGCTATATCCTGACGTTTGTTTACATGGGCGTTCACAGCATAAGGAGCGACTACGGCAAGGAGCTTTACGGCAGGTTGATGGGGTTTGAGAGGTACATCAAAAACACCTCGGCGGCTGATATAGACCTGCTTTGCAGGACTGATCCGCAGTATTATTATGATATTATCCCGTTTGCGTATGCGTTAGGGTTTAATAACAGGTGGGATAAGTATTTCAGGTCGTTGTCCTCAAAGCAGCCGCCTGACTGGTATGACTGCAACTACTTTGAGACAGGATTCACTATGAGCAACATGGATTACATGATGCGCTCGTCTACGACAGAAATGGTATCTTCACCGGGCGGCGATTCCGGCAGCTCGGGAGGCGGCTTTTCATCGGGCGGCTCGGGAGGAGGGTCTTCCGGAGGAGGCTCGGGAGGCGGCGGTGCCGGTGCATGGTGATATAATACAAAGCCATAGTATCTGAAAATGATACTATGGCTTTTAGCTTAAGGCAACACCACACAACCACCGGCATACAATGGTCGTGCGGTGTTGCCTTAATTATCTATTGCTGCTCTTACCTGTCTTACAAAGCTGCCGACGGGGGAGGGGCTGTTTTTGCCGTTTTCGGCTATGATATTTACTATCGCACTGCCGATGATAACGCCGTCTGCGTGCTTTGAGATATTTGCTGCCTGCTCCGGAGTGGAGATGCCAAAGCCTATACAATGCGGACAGTAGCTGCCGTTTTTGAACGGTGCGAGCAGGGTGTCAAAGTCCGTGGTTATCTCTTTTCTTGTGCCTGTTACGCCGAGAGAGGATACCACATAGACAAAGCCTTTTGACCGGGCTGCTATCATGCTCACACGCTCCTGCGAGGTCGGGGCTACAAGGTTTATGTTATAGATGCCGTATTCATCTGCGACCGACTGTATCTCATCACGCTCCTCAAAGGGCATATCGGGAACGATAACACCGTCGATCGAATACGCCTTGCAGTTTTCAAAAAAGCGCTGTGTGCCGTATTTGAAAATAGTGTTTATATACATCATAAGCAACAGCGGCTTGTCGGTCTTTTGGCGAAGTCTCTTTACAAGGTCAAATATCTTGTCAAGTGTCGTGCCGCCGCTTAGTGAACGAAGGGATGCCTTCTGTATAGTAGGACCTTCTGCGATAGGGTCGGAGAAGGGTACGCCAAGCTCTATGATGTCAGCGCCGTTTTCAAACATTTCAAGCACTGTCTTTTCTGTTGTTTCCATATCGGGATCGCCTGCGGTAACGAAGGTCACGAGTGCTTTTTTATTTTTTGCTTTGAGTTCATCAAAGCATACATCTATCCTATTGCTCAACGAGATCTACCCCCCTGTATTTTGCTATCGAGTAAACGTCCTTATCGCCTCTGCCGGAGAGGTTTATGACAAGTATCTGTTCTTTGTTCATTTTGGGTGCTATTTCAAGCGCTGCTGCTACTGCATGAGCAGACTCGATCGCCGGGATTATGCCCTCGGTCTTTGAAAGGTATTCAAATGCCTTAACTGCTTCTTCATCGGTGACTGCAACATAGTCAGCCCTGCCGGTCGAGTGGAGATATGCGTGCTCAGGTCCTATGCCCGGGTAGTCAAGCCCTGCCGAGATAGAATACACCGGTGCTATCTGACCGTATTCGTTTTGCAGAAAGAGCGACTTCATGCCGTGGAAGATACCAAGGCTGCCGTTTGAGATAGTTGCAGCTGTGTCGGGGGTGTTGATGCCCCTGCCGGCTGCTTCCGCACCTACAAGGCGGACTGTCCTGTCCTCAATAAAGTCATAGAATGCGCCCATAGCGTTTGAGCCGCCGCCGCAGCAGGCAACAACACAGTCGGGGAGCCTGCCCTCTTTTTCAAGCAGCTGGGCTTTTATCTCCTGTGATATTATCTTCTGGAAATCCCTTACCATTTCGGGGTAGGGGTGAGGACCCATAACAGAGCCTATGCAGTAAAAGGTCGTGTCGATATTTGAGCACCAGTCACGCATAGCTTCATTGATAGCGTCTTTGAGTGTGGCAGTACCCGAGTCTGTGCCAGTGACCTTAGCGCCTAAAAGGTTCATTCTGTATACGTTGAGCGACTGACGTTTCATATCCTCAGCGCCCATATATACCTCACATTCAAGACCCATAAGTGCGCATACAGTCGCTGTTGCAACGCCGTGCTGACCTGCACCTGTTTCGGCGATTATTCGCTTTTTGCCCATTTTCTTTGCAAGCAGCACCTGCCCGAGAACGTTGTTTATCTTATGAGCGCCTGTGTGGTTTAAGTCCTCACGCTTTATATAT
The DNA here is from genome assembly GCA_017470535.1 of Ruminococcus sp. GTDB lineage: Bacteria > Bacillota > Clostridia > Oscillospirales > Ruminococcaceae > NK3A76. The sequence goes on from JAFUYP010000027.1 coordinate 9,216, forward strand.
ATTTTAGCTCCGCCCAGGTCCTTTGTCATTTTTTCAGCGTAGTAAAGCATTGACGGGCGGTTTGCATAGTCGTGGTAGAGGGCAGCAAGCTCTTTATTGAAGTCCGGGTCGTCTTTATACTTATCATACGCCGCTTCAAGCTCGTGAACTGCGCTCATTACAGTTTCGGGAACATACTGTCCGCCGAAATCACCGAACCTGCCTATCTTGTTCATAGTCTATTCTCCTTTATATGTGTGATGATGTTTGTGATCTTCTGCTTATCCTTAAAGCCGTCTGTTTCGACTGAGCTTGATATATCCACACCATACGGTGACAGCTCACCTGCAAGTGAGGAAACATTTGAAATATCTATTCCGCCTGCAAGGATAAAAGTCTTTTCAAAGCGTGCTTTTTTTATAACGCTTATATCTGCCGTTTTACCTGTGCCGCCGACTGAGCCTTTTACAAAGCTGTCGATAAGCAGCTTGTCTGCCGGGAGCATATCTGCAAACTCAATATCTTCCGGCGTTTTGGCTCTTACGGCTTTCCATATCTCGCCGCTGAAAAAGCCACGCAGCGCATTGATATAGTGCTCATTTTCATTGCCGTGAAGCTGTATGATATCAAGGTGTGCGGCAAAATGCTCTCTTATATTTTCAAGCGGCTCGTCTACAAAAACGCCGACCGACTTTATCCTGTCATCAAGGCGGCATACAAGCTCACTGAAAAGCTCTGGTGTGATACTTCTTTTAAAGCCCTGTGAGAGGATAAACCCTGCATAGTCGGGGAGCGACTCGTTTACATAGTCTATATCCTCTGTGCGGCGCAGACCGCATATTTTTATTGTGAGTGCCATTTTACACGCCCTCACGAAGAGTCATGAGCGCTGATGTGATACTGTCAGCACGCATCAGAGTTTCGCCTATCAAAACGGCATCTGCGCCGTTTCTGCGTGCGGTCTTCATGTCGTTATTATCCCTGATGCCGCTTTCTGATACAAGCACTCTGTCATCCGGTACAAGTGCCGAGAGGCGAGCCGTCGTGTCAAGATCTACTGTGAAATCTTTAAGATCACGGTTATTGATACCAAGCACATCTGCATTTGTCAGGAGAGCTGTTTCAAGCTCTGTTTCGTTGTGTACCTCCATCAGCACCTCAAGCCCGATCGAGTGGGCGATGTCGGTAAAGCGCACAAGTGTCTGTTTATCAAGTATAGCACATATAAGCAGCACTGCACTTGCGCCGAGCGTTCTTGCGTGGTATATCTGGTACTCGTCTATCACGAAATCCTTACGAAGCACCGGGATAGTTACGTTTTTGGTTATCTCATCAAGATAATCATTGCTGCCCTGAAAGTAATTCTCCTCAGTCAGGCAGGAAATGGCATTCGCACCTGCTGACTGGTATTCAAGAGCAAACTCCACCGGGCGGAAGTCCTCTCTTATAAGACCCTTGGAGGGGGAGGCTTTCTTGACCTCGGCTATAACAGAAAGTGTCGGCTGTTTAAGGGCGGCTTTTAAAGAGTACAGCGGTCTTTTACAGTTAAGTGCCTGTGATCTTGCAGACTCTCTGTCAAGGCTCTCTATCTCGTTTTCAAGCTGTATTCTGCGCTGCATTGCTATTTTATCAAGTATCATGGCTCATTCCTCGTTTGAAAGTGCTATCAGGCTTTCAAGAGATGATGTTGCAGCGCCGCTGTCGATAGACTGTCTTGCAAGCTCGATGCCCTCCTCGATGCTTGCGGCTTTCTTTGCGACATACAGACCGCACCCTGCATTGAGCAGCACTATATCACGCTTAGCGCCTGTGATAGTGCCATTGAGAACGCCCTTTGTGATAGCGGCGTTATCCTTGGCTTCACCGCCTAAAACGTCGCTCTTCGCTGCACGCTTGAAGCCGAACTGCTCGGGGGTGATCTCGTATTTTATTATTTTATTGTCGTTTACCTCACATACGGTCGTAGGGGCGGAAATGGATATTTCATCAAAGCCGTCCTGACCGTGAACGAGCATAGCGGACTTGACGCCTATATTCATAAGAACGTGCGCCATAGTTTCAAGCAGCTCGTCGCTGTACGCACCGAGCAGCATATACTCTGCCTTTGCAGGGTTCGCTAACGGTCCTAAGATATTGAATATAGTACGAATACCTATCTGTCGTCTTGTAAGACCTACAAAGCGCATTGCTGAGTGGTATTTCTGAGCAAAGAGGAATGCGTAGTTCGTTTCATTGATAAGCTGATTTGCTTTCTCGGGGGTGGATGAGAGGTTGACGCCTAAGGCTTCAAGCACATCGGCTGCGCCGCTCTTTGAGGAAACGCCCCTGTTGCCGTGCTTTGCGACCGCCTGACCTGCACCTGCGACTACAAATGCAGAGGTAGTGGATATATTGAAGCTGAATGACAGATCTCCGCCCGTGCCGACAATTTCAAGCACCGGCTTGTCGGTAGATACCTCTGTCATATTCTTGCGCATACCCTTTACAAAGCCTGTTACCTCATCAACATTCTCGCCCCTGAGTCTCATGGCTGTGAGAAGTGCCGCTATCTGAGCGTTTGTCGCACGGTCGTTCATGATGATGTCAACTGCTTCAAAGCTCTCCTGCTCGGTGAGGTGCTTGCCCTCATCAACGACCTTTCTTATATACTTTATAAGCTCACGTCTTTCGCCGTCGGGTATGCTCTGGATATTTGCCTTGGTCGTCTTTATTGCGCATACATTTGTAAGGAAGTTGTCTATTATCTTCATACCCGTATTAGTGAGTATGCTCTCGGGGTGGAACTGTACGCCGTAGGTCGGGTGTTCTCTGTGTCTTATCGCCATTATCTGTGCGGTATCGTCTGTGGCGATGACTGACAGGCATTCGGGAAGTGATGCTGAGTCAACTATCAGCGAGTGATACCTTGCAGCCTTTATCGACGGAGTAAGTCCTGCAAACAGCGGATTATCAGTATTTATACTGATAGATGTCTGCTTGCCGTGCAGCTGCTCCTTAGCGTGGGTTATCCTGCCGCCGAAGGCTTCTGCTATCGCCTGATGACCGAGACACACGCCGAGTATAGGCAGCTTACCGGAAAAATGCTTTATAATATCCTCCGATATGCCTGCCTGCGAAGGATAGCATGGTCCGGGTGAGATGATGATAGCCTCGGGGGAGAGGGTCTCTATCTCGTCAAGTGTTATCTCGTCGTTTCTCTTTACCTCTATATGGGGATAAAGCACGCCTATCGCCTGGTAAAGATTATAGGTGAAGCTGTCATAGTTGTCGATCATAAGGATCATGGTGGATCATTCCTTTCAAATATATCAAATCGTTTGCTTGGTCTGTGGGAGGTCTGTTTCGCACCCTTTGCCGGCTAAGGCGTGGAACGGACTGTTTTATTTTACAAATTTATCAAGGAAGTAAACATCGGTGAAATAATCTATACCGATAGCTGCCCTTACCTCTGCTACTGTTTTGTTTGAAAGCTCGACTGCACGCTCCGTGCCCTTTTTGAGTATGTCGAGCAGATACTGCTTATCGTCCTCGTACTGCGCTCTGCGCTCACGGATAGGCTTTAATGTTTCCTGCATTACATTATTTAACAGCTTCTTGCACTTCATATCGCCAAGGCCGCCTTTTCTGTAATGTTCCTTCATTTCTTCAAGTGTTTTGTAGTCCTCTGTATACTCCTGTATAAGCTCATCTGTACAGAAAGCATCAAGGTAGATGAACACGGGGTTGCCCTCGGTGTGACCCGGGTCGGATACATTTATATGTGTCGGGTCGGTAAACATACTCATGACCTTTTCTTTAAGGGTCTTTTCGTCGTCCTTCAGGTAGATGCAGTTGCCGAGACTCTTTGACATCTTGGCGTTGCCGTCGATACCTACAAGCCTGTTGCAGCTCTCGTTATCGGGGAGGACTGCCTGCGGCTCTACAAGGATATCACATTTATAGATACGGTTGAAAGAAGAAACTATCTCTCTTGCCTGTTCAAGCATCGGGAGCTGATCCTCGCCGACGGGGACGTACTTTGCCTTGAATGCTGTAATATCTGCCGCCTGCGAGATAGGATAGGTCATAAAGCCTACCGGGATAGAACGCTCAAAGCCACGCATCTTTATCTCGTTTTTGATAGTGGGGTTACGTTCGAGTCTTGACATCGTTACAAGGTTTGAATAGTACATTGGCAGCTCGTAGAGTGCCGGGATATGTGACTGAACGAAGATGTTGCATTTCTCAGGGTCAAGACCTGCCGAGAGGTAGTCAAGGGTTATGCCTAAGATGCTCTCTCTTATCTTTTCGGGGTTCTCGGCGTTATCTGTTAGTGCTTGCAGATCGGCTATCATTATAAAGGGGAGGTATTTGCCTGTATTCTGCATCTCGACCCTTTTTCTGAGCGAGCCTACATAATGCCCTAAGTGTAATGACCCTGTCGGTCTGTCGCCTGTTAAGATAATGTCCTTTTCATTTGCCATTTGTTTGACCTCCAAATTAACTTAATCCGGCAGCCTCTTTTATAGCGTTTATGACTGCCATTGATTTGTTGACTGATTCTTCGTATTCGTTCTCGGGGACTGAGTCTGCTACGATTCCGCCGCCTGCCTGAACGTAAGCCTTGCCGTTTCTGAACAGCACTGTTCTTATTGCGATACAGGTATCTATCGAGCCGTCAAATGCAAGATACCCGACCGTACCGCCGTAAAGCCCACGGCGTGTTGTTTCAAGCTCGTCGATTATCTCCATAGCCCTGACCTTTGGGGCACCTGAAAGTGTACCTGCCGGCAGGACTGCCATAAGAGCATCAAGCGGCTTTTTATCTTCTCTTAGCTCGCCACGCACGCTTGAAACTAAGTGCATGACCTTTGAATAGCGCTCGACTGTCATATAGTCAGGTACTGACACTGTGCCGAACTTTGATACCTTGCCGACATCGTTCCTGCCGAGGTCTACGAGCATCGTATGCTCAGCACGCTCCTTCGGGTCATTTACAAGGCGCTCTTCGTTTGCCTTGTCCTCGTCGTTTGTAAGACCACGTTTAATAGTACCTGCTATCGGCTTATTGATGATGACACCGTCGTTTACTGAAACGAGCATCTCGGGCGATGCGCCTGCGATAGCGTAGTCATCGTGGCTGAAATAGTAGAGATAGGGCGAGGGGTTAGTGGATCTGAGCATTCTGTAAACATCAAAGCTCTCGGGCGGGTCGCTCACTTCAAATCTCTGCGAGGGAACTACCTGGAATATATCGCCGTTTTTGATATACTCCTTTGCCTTTTCGACGTTTTTCATATACTGCTCTTTGGTGATGTTTGATGTGACGGTTATCTCTTTTGCCTTGCCCGACGGTTTTTTGTTAACCGGCGTATAGGAGCGAAGTATTGTGATAAGCTCATCAACACGCTGCTGTCTGGCTTTATACTGCGAGTCGGCGTCAGAGTCTGAGTTTATATTCTGGATTATCACAGCCTTGTTTGACAGGTGGTCATAAGCGACTATCTCATCAAAGATATGCAGGTTAGCGTCGGGCATTTTAAGATCGTCCTCGGGCGGTGAGGTGAGAGTTTTTTCAAAGTATCTCACGCAGTCATAGGCAAAGTAGCCTATCAGTCCCCCGGTGAGCTTCGGGTAGCCGTTGATCTTCGGGGCTTTATGCTCATCAAGTATCTTCTGGAAGAAAGCTATCGGGTCATCGACGTTATGAGCTTCCTCCTTACCGTCCTTATACCTGATAGTTGCCTTATGGTCGATAAGCGTTATCTCAGCCTTCGGGTCGATACCGACGTAGGAATATCTGCCCCACTGGTCTTTATTGTCCACCGATTCGAGTATAAAGCAGTTTTTATACTTCTCGTGCAGGCAGTTGAACAGCTGTATCGGCGTGAACTGATCGACTAACAGCTCATAGAACACCGGTACGGTCTTGTAGGTTTTTAGAAGGTCTTTAACAGTCGTAATGTCGGGAAACAGCATAGTATATACTCCTTTATATTAAATTTTTTCAATAAAAAAAGCCCTAACGCCAATAGCTTACGCTATGGGACGATAGAACCGTGGTGCCACCCAAATTCCGGCATAAAAATGCCGCTCAACCGGGTACGCATCGTAAAACGAATCAATACCCTCTCACACTAACGCAGGAAAACTCGGCGAGTGATACTAAGATGAACCTTTCACACCGCTCCTCACAAATCCATTCACCCTATATTAATGTACCGGCATCACACCGCCGCCGGCTCTCTGAAACACGCCTGATAAGGTTACTTACTTTTGCTCACAGGATTTAAAAAATATTTGATTTTCTATATTATATGCTATTTTTTCCGATTTGTCAATAGGAATAATTATTAATTTTTAATGAACTTCAAAATTATACAAAAAAATACCCTGTAAAATCTTGCATTTTCCGGAAAATAAGTGTATAATATAATTCATAGGATAAATTCTAAGTAAAATAAAGGTGGAATCTTATGAGAGTATACACAAATAAGCGATACAATTCAGTAGCCTTTTATGCAACGATAGTAATAGCTATCAATGTTATACTTGTTGCGCTGCTGCTGAAATTTGATGCTATCGTAGCAATGGTGGAAAATTGCATTTCAGTCCTCAGCCCGATAATATGGGGCGTTGTGATAGCGTTTCTTATCAATCCTATCATGATGCGGCTCGACAAGCTATTGTCAAAGTTTATGTTCAGGAAAAATCCGAAGCCTTTGGTGGTGCGGGTCACGGCGACGATAATCGCCTGTCTGTTCTTTGCGGCAATAGTCATAGGGCTTTTATATGTCGTAGTGCCTGAGCTTGTGAACAGCGTTTCTGAACTAATAGAGAAATTCCCTGAGTATTCTAATAAACTGCAAAATACTGTTGATGATATGTTTGGCGCTGACAAGAACATAGGCTCTCAGCTGAGCGAGAGGATAACGAAATTCACCTCTGACATCAATGCGATGCTCGACAAGCTCCAGCCGCTGCTCAATGATGTTTTATCAGGTGCGTGGAACTTTATAAACGTGCTTAAAAACTTTGTACTCGGCTACATCGTATCTATCTATCTGCTCGTCAGCAAGGAAACTCTTTTCGCACAGACAAAGAAGATACTCGTATCCCTTTGCAAGAAGAACACATACACTAAGGTCATCAGATTCTCAAAGAGAGCCAATAGCGTATTCTCGGGATTCCTTATAGGTAAGATAATCGACTCGGCTATTATCGGTATCCTCTGCTACATCGGTCTTATGATAATGGATATGGACTATGCGCTGATGATAAGTGTAATTGTAGGTGTTACCAACATCATACCGTTCTTCGGACCGTTTATCGGTGCTATACCGTCGGGTGTGTTCATACTTATCGTTCAGCCTAACAAGCTGCTCGCACTGCTTGTATTCATATTTGCTTTACAGCAGTTTGACGGCAATGTATTAGGTCCTAAGATACTGGGCAACTCCACAGGTCTTCCGGGCTTCTGGGTAATGGTATCGCTCTTTGTCGGCGGCGGATTGTTCGGATTTGTCGGAATGGTGCTTGCAGTGCCGGTATTTGCGCTTTGCTATGCACTTGTCCGTGAGAGCGTTGAGAACAGATTGAAGAAAAAGAATCTGCCGTTTGACACGACATATTACTTCGGTGATGATGTGGAAAAAGCCTACGGCAAGCCAAAGAAGACAGTTCGCTACACGCCCGAGGATTTCGATGAGATGGATATTCCGTCGATCGAAGAGGCTAATGAAGCAGCGCTCGACTGATACTAAAAAGACCTCCGGTCATCTGACCGGAGGTCTTTGATATTTTCTATCAGGTTATGCTCTGGTATGTGAGCTTGTCGTAGTTGTCGGTAGTCTTGACCTCGAGCTTTTCTGCGAACTCGCCGTAAAGCTCCTGTATCCTCGGCTGGTCATACTCCTGAACAAGTGTGTTATAGTGCTTTTCAACGTAGTCCATATCTACCGGCAGACGCTGAAGGATAAAGTATCCGTAAGCGCTGCTCTCTACAAGCTCGGAAGATGTCTCATTCTCTTTGAGCTTGAATGCCTCGTCCTTGAACTCCTGTATAAACTTTGAATCGGGGCGGACATAGTAGCCGTCCTTATAGTCTTCATTTTCCATTCCGGTATCCCAGCCGTATTCCTTGATCAGCTTATCGAAATCCTCACCGTCCTTGACCTTCTGGAGGACTTCCTCTGCGACCTTTTTAGCCTTTTCCTGGCACTTCTTCTGACCTTCCTCGTCAAGTGCTGCGTATGCCTGGTTCTTTAGCTGTGATTTCTCTGCGAGTGACTTGTTATCAAAATCCTTTGCAGATTCATCGTCAAGGTCTGCCTGTGATGCGTAGCTTATAAGTATATGCTTGGCTCTTGCGTACTTTTCTTTATCCTTGACTATCTTCTTGAAGTCTTCAAGTGAGGTCGCATACTTTCCGCCGTTTGTGAGCAGCTGGTCGTTTACCTTCTGGAATACGGCGTTGAGCTTTTTCATAAATCTGAAAACATCTTCTGTCATATAGTAGTTTTTAAGGCTTTCCTGATATGCGTCCTCGCTTTCATATTTGCCCTTGATAGTAGTTATATCCTCCTCGATCTGCTTGTTGTCCTCATCAGTAAGCTCGATGTCGTTATCTCTTGCGAGCTTTAATGACACAAACTCCTGCTTCATCTGGTTGAGGGTATTTTTAAGTATATCGGGGAACATATCCTCTGTTATAGTTTCGGGTGTCACGCCGTAGACAGACATCACATAGTAGTAATAATATCTGAATGTATCAAAGTCAACATCTGTGCCGTCGATCGTGAGCATCACAAGATCCTTTGTGTCTACCTTCTCGCCGTCTATCGTCAGTGACGGGTCAAGTATCTTTGGCTCTTCGGCAGCTGATGAATCGTCGGCTGTGCTTTCAGTACTGCTTGTGTCTGATGATGAGTCGGCTGTACTTTCGGAAGATGATGAAGTCTCCGAAGATGCTGCGCTGTCGTCAGATGATGAACTATTGCCGCATGAAGCAAGGCACATCGCTGCTAACAAAAATGATAGTGTCAGAGCTGAAATTTTCTTTATCATATCTATTTATCCTTTCTTTTGTGATATACACAATAGTTAGTATAGCTTATATATGTGTTTATTTTATGTTACAAAAATGAAATTTTTTATGAATTGAAATATCCCGAGCTGTACAAACTCGGGATACTTTTATGCGTTACGCACTTTATTGACCAGCTTTTCAGCTGCACTGAGCTGTTTTTTCGGCACCTTGAACTCATAAAGCTCGTCATTTGTCTTGACGATCACTGCGGCTTTCAACAGCTTTGACTCTGCTTCTACCACTCGTATCTGCTTACGGTCGAGCATTATCGTGATAGGCATATCGTTTATCGCAGGACAGATTATCAAAAGCCCCCCTGTCGTGCCGATATAGTAGCCGTCACGCTCGCTGATTATGGAAGAACCTCTGATGCTCTTCTGTGCGAAACGGCACTGCTGACCGCCGAGACAGTTTAGCTTATCCTTATCTATTCCAAGATTGACATATATCTGCTTTAGTGCAAACAGCCATTCATGGGCCTCGGGATTGACGCCCAGCTGATGCAATACTTCATCAAAAGTCATAACAGCACTTCCTTTCGCCGTTAATTTATCGCCGTTAATTTAAAAAGTTATAAATATTACTATATTTATACGCTAACTATATTATAACACAAACTTTTTGAATTTGCAAGTGTTAATATGTTAATGACTTATTACAAAAAGGGGACAGTCCGGTGATGAACTGCCCCTGTGAGGTCATTTTTTTCTTTTTTTCAGATATATTGCAGCAGCTGTTATGGCTGCGGCTAAGCCTGCGCCTGCTGCTATCAAAGCGCCTTTCGGTATTTTACTGTTGTTTTTGCTATCGCTCTCGGATGTGCTGTCTGTGATGCTCTCGTCATTTTCTGCTGCGGCGGAGCTTTTAATAAACTCTATCGCATCAAGTGACAGGCTGCCTTTGTTTATAGTTATGCTGACATTATGCTTCTTGTTTTCAAGACTCGTTATCATACAGCCTGTTTCTCTTGCACCGGACTTTGCTGAGGTGATAGTTTTCTTTTCGTTGTCAACTGTTATTTCAAGCTCTGCGCTGTCACCGTTCTCGCCTACAAGGATAAAGCCTGTGCCTTCATAGCAAAAGCTTAGCTCTGCGCCCTCGCTGCCGGTGGAATTGGTCCTTCTGTAATTCTTAAAGCCTGACATACATATATGCTCCCAGCTGCCGGAGTATGTTACCTCCTTATCTGTCTGGTCTATACGCTCTGTATAGTATTCATCGCCTATCGGCTCGATGGAGAGGTCATCGAAATAGTTATTGTTATATGAGCTGTAAAACGCCGCACGCCCGGCTGACATTACTGCTTTATCCTCGGGAAGCGTGATGTCAGCTAACTGTGTGTCGCCTATATACGCACGCACTGTCCTGTTTTCGGCTTCGAGTTTAAGGGTGTTCTTTGCAGGGGCGAAGTTATCTATCTTACCGCTTGCAAGCTCTTCTCTGTTCATGCAAAGCGTCCATGTGCCTGATTCCGAAACGGTAAAGATATAGCCGCTGTTGCCTGCATCTGCTAAGTTATATCTAAGTCCTATGCCTGCGAAATTTTTATCCGGGTCGTCTGACTGACATATAGACACATTGGCAGAGATACTGTAATTGAACCACCTGTCATCACCGAAGTTGGTAACAGGTCGGTGATTGCCGCCCCATTCTCTTGCACGGAGGTCCTCTGTGATCTTCTGCATAAGGACCTTATTGCCGTCAATATCAGTGACTTCAAATGCACCGCCCTCGTCGGTAGTGTAGAGCGGAGCGCTGCCACGCTTTTTAAGAAACTCATCGTCATACTCATAGTTATCAGAATAGGGAAGCTCGAGCAGCTCACTGTGACGTGAGCGCTTATCCCGTGCGGCTGCGTAGTCCTCAGAATTGAGCTTGATAGTGGACACAGTTATCATAGAGCCGGGGGCGACTGTCACGGAAAAGGTGCTTGTCTGCCCGTCCGAATCGGGGGTGATCTCTTCACGGTGTCTGAAATAATTACCGTCATAACTATCATCGCTATTTATATCCGGTGCGCCTGTTATGTATACATTCAGCTTGTCTTCCAGCTTTTTAAGGTTCTTGACAGTAAAGTTATAGGTAATAACGCTGTCGGTGGTATTGGTGATAGTAGTTGAGTAGTCACCTGTCTGTGTATCTGTGGCGGTCATATAGGTATAGGTCGCATCTACGATAGCGTGACCGTCGCCGCCTGCCTGACCGTCACCATAGCAGGCATCGTCGATAAACGCCCAGCCTTTTTTATAAAACTGCGAGAAGTGCAGCCCCATAAAATACCCCGGGTCAAGCTCATAGTATCCGCTCCACGGCTCCTGTGCGAGGATAAGCTGCTTCTGGGTATAGGTGGCACCGCTGTAATATGATGCTACCGCAGGCTGGTATTCATAGAGGGTCATCTTGCCGTTCGGGTACATCGAGATAAAGCGGTTAGCTATGTCAAGCACGCCGTTTATCTCGGAAAGGCCTGTCTTTTTGCAGTCATAGGAATATGTGCCCTGAGCATATTCCATAGGCGAGCTGCCCTCGGAGAACCAAAGCTCCTTGCCGTATTCTGAGGCGAGCTTCTGTGCGCTTTCGGAGGAAGAGCTGGTATAATGGCTGCCGATAACATCTACCGCATCACGAAGCTCTTTATCGTTTATCATTTCTTCAGCTATGTTCCATGTGCATACCTCGTCGCCTGCAACTATCTTTATCTTTGAATAGTCATATGGCGTATCCTTTTCGGCTTTGAGGTGAGAGGAGAGGTATTTTATCCAGTCGGTGTCGTACTGACGCTCATTCTGGGTACAGCTCACATAGTCAAATTCAAGACCGTATGTTTCATATGCCGCATCGAGCGTTTCTTTATACCACTTATACTGTGCAGCGTACTGGTCTTTTGCATCTGATACCCATTTAGGTACGCTCCAGTAGAGCATATCGAGCGTAAGGTCGGGATTTACTTCCTTTGCATCGTGGGCGAGCTGATAGCCTGCGCCCCTTGTAACATCGGCAGGATCGTCCTCTGTTCTTTTGACTGCCGGCTCTGTCCCCGAGGAGGAGTTGATGTCAGCACCCATTTCAAGTTTAAGGTGGCTGATATTCAGACCCTTTTCGCCGAAGAGATATTCAAGAAGCTCTTTATAGGCGTCGGGTGACTTTTCCTTATAATCCAAAAGAAGTCTTGATGAATTATTTGCAGACACCATGCCATTGCCACGGTAGAGCATATTCTCATTTGTGTTGGCTTTGCTGCCGTCTATCACTACGTCACGGGTAAGTGAGGCGCTCTCGGCGTGAGCTGTCCTTACTGGTATTGCTCCGGCGGCGACTGCAAGTGCGATAAGTGCGCCTGATACTCGGTTTAAAATTTTCATATACTACCTCCATTATAATGTTTTGCTTATTATACCATATAAGCGTAAGCGTTATGGTATAATTGCCCGATATGCAGGGAGCAGTTCGGAGAACTGCGAATCTGCAAGGGCATAATGATAAATAATAATGAATGCTTGCATTCATTATATCATATAACAGATGATTTTTCTATATCATTTTTGCGTTGTTTTTATATCAGAATTGTTTTGATTGACCGGAAGGATAATTTGTGATATAATGAATGCAAAAGCATTCATTATAATGTACTGGCGCTTTAGCATAAAACAACCCCCAGTTCTACTGGGGGTATTAAAAAGCTTTAGCAAACGCTTTAAAATAACCTCCAAGTATGGTACAATAGTAAAAGGTTTGGCGACCGCATTACTAAAGTAAAATACAAGGAGGTTATAAACATGAAAAA
>JAFUYP010000028.1 GCA_017470535.1 Ruminococcus sp.
ACGGTTCCGGCGGACTTTTCCCCCTCTTCAGGTTCTCCCGGCATTTTATTAATGCCAACCCCCTCTCCTGATCTCCCCCTTTTGCCGCCGGAACCTCATACCTTTGTGGTCAAGGTTAATGCGTGCGTCGGTGCGAAGAGGTCGCACCGAGTAGGGTGAGAGCTTTTCCTACATCAAAAATGGCAAGACTTACGACTTGCCGAACGGTTTTCATATCTGTCCGCCTACGGCGGACTCCTTAACTGTTAACTGTTACCTAAAAAACAAAGTGTGGTGATTCGATGAAGTCTGACATTACTATCCCGGCGTCGCTTCGCAGTGCTGAGGATATGATAAAAAACGCTGCCGGTGATTCGGCAGATCTGAATATCTCGTATTTCTTCTGCGGCAGTATCAGGCTCGGTGTGTTCTCGGCTGAGGGCATGGCTGGCAGCCTTATGATAAATGATATTGTCGGCGATATGATGATAAGGCTCAAAGACTGCGACACCCAAAACGGTGATGCGCTCTTTGATGATATGTTTGAGCGCTGCCTTGCCGCTCCTGACAAGCAGGTAGTCACTAAGCTCACGGATATACTAAGGCTGATATTTTCGGGGTTTACTGTTATCATCGCTGACGGCTGCGCACGAGCGGCGGCGTTCGGGACGCAGTTTTACCAGACAAGGAGCGTGTCTATCCCTGTCGCAGACCAGACGGTGTACGGTCCGCAGGAGGGGTTTACGGAAAATATCCGTGTGTGCATTTCTATGATAAGGCGGCGCTTAAAAACTCCCAGGCTGAGATTTGAGATGCTCTGTGTGGGCGAGCTTTCAAAGACCGATGTGGCTCTCGTTTACATCGACGGCTCGGCGGACGGCAAAAGCATAGCGAAGATCAAAAAGCGTCTGCAAGGCATAAAGCTCGACACAGTGCTGTCGGGCGGCTATATAAGACCGTTTATCGAAAAGGGCTACGGGCTGACGCTCTTCTCCCCTACCCGGCAGACAGAGCGCCCAGACACCGCCTGCGCTGCTCTTGACAAGGGCAGGATAGTCATACTGATCGACGGCACGCCCTTTGCGATAATTGTCCCGACGTTTTTTGCCGAGAGCTTCCAGACGCCTGATGATATTGCAGCAAAGCCTGTCTACACGGCGTTTATCAGGGCGCTCAAATACTTAGCTTTCTTTCTGGCGGCGATATTTCCCGGGTTATATGTCGCACTTGTCTATGAGCCTGAGAGCTTTGCGTTCAAGCTGCTTTTAAACCTCTACTCCGCCGAGGAATCGACGCAGTTCCCGCTCGGGGCAGAGGTGCTTATCATCACGCTGCTGCTTGAGATCTTAAAGGAAGCCGGTATCCGTCTGCCAAAGGCGGTCGGCAGTGCCGTGTCGATAGTCGGGGGCTTGATAATAGGTGATGCAGCAGTCAAGTGCGGACTTATCTCCGCTCCGCTGCTGATACTTGTAGGGCTTACAGCGACTGCGTCTTTCGTTATCCCGGAGATAAGCGAGCAGACCTCGCTGATAAGGGTGATATTCATAATCTCCGGCACCCTCGCAGGAATGACAGGTATCGCCTGTGCGCTCACACTTCTTATCGCTAACATCACCGCCATGGACGAGCTGTCAAGAGTCTACACCGAGCCGCTCCTGCCCTTCGATAAGGCAGAATTGTTTAAAAATAAGAGGTAATGCGTCTTTCTACCCCCCTTCGGGGAGGGGGTCGGGGGTGTGGGTCTTGCCTCTTGCCTCTTATCTCTTGCTTCTAAAAGGTAATGCAGCATTCTCCCCCTCCCCTCTGGGGAGGGGGCGGGGGGTAGGGCATCTTGCCTCTTGCCTCTTATCTCTTGCTTCTAAGCGGAAGGAGTCTTTACAATGAATGATATAAACAGCAGAGATACTGCCTTTGTGATGCTTGCTGCTTTGCCGCTGCCGCTTATCTTTGCGGCAAGGGGCGGCGTTTTGTTTATCGTCGGAGCATTGCTCACTCTGCCGCCCGAATGGGCGCTCATAATGCTCATATCCCGTGTCGGGAAAGGCAAAGCAGGCGCTTTTCATCTGTCGGTGGCGGCTGCGGCTGTGTCGGTCTTGCTGTCCGTTATTTCGGTCTTTTGGTTTTCAGGCAGGGCGGCGGCATACATCGGCAGAGACATTGACAGAATGCTTGTGGTAACGCTTTGCCTGTTAAGCTCTCTGTATATAGCGTTCCTCTCGCCTTCGGCTATGGTGCGTGTATGCAAGGCTGTGACTTTTCTGATAGTGGTGCTGTTTTTGCTCACCGCCGCTCTGAGCGTTAAAAACGGCGACATCACAAATCTTCACATATCATCACAAGACCCCGGGCAGGAGGTAAAGAAAGGCTTTTTATCCGCAATGCCGCTTTGTGTGCCGCTTGTCGCTCTTTTGTCTGTACGGCTGACAAGGGGAGAGAAATTAAGCGGCGTGTCGCTCTACACACCGCTCAAAGGGGCGATGCTCGTTTTATTCACCATACCTGTGATATACGTCTGCGGCGAAAGTGCGTTTTATGACAAGCTGCCTTCATACAGGCTGTCTGCCTACTCGCAGTCAGTGCTGATAGAGCGCATGAACGCCCCGTTTATCCTTATGTGCATAATGGCGGCTATACTTTTCAGTGCGGTGTTTTTTGGGGCTGCTGTCACGGCGGTAAGGGGGATATATGAAAAGGCTTAACATCATTTTGCTCGCTCTTATTGCGGCTCTTCTGGTCATGTCAAGAGGCAGGGCTGTGAGCATGACCGACAAGAGCTTAGTACACGCCGCCGCCATAGACAGCACTCCGGACGGTGTGATGCTCACTTTACAGATATTCGCTCCCGAAGCGGCAGGCGCTGACACGCCGATAGACATAAGCAAGGCGAATTTCAAAACGCTCACAGCGTCTGGCAGCGACATCTCACAGTGTCTGTCAAAGCTATCTGCGCTTGCAGGAAAAGAGCTGTTTCTCGGGCATTTACAGCTCATAGTCATTTCAAGGGATATGAGCTTTTCTGACCCTTGCAGGCTGCTCTCGCCGTTTATTGATGACAAGAGCATTTGCCCCCGTGTGCTTATCGCAGCCGCTGATGATGCACAGCAGATAGTTTCATTCCCGATAAAGGAAAACGCCGTTACCGCCGAAAACTACAAAAGCCTTTCAGACGTTGCCGCAAGCCGTGGGCTTATCCCGGCAGCGCATCTTGATGACATCGGCAGGCTCGCAGACAAAGGTGCGGCAGCGCTCCCCTATTGCAGGATCACTGAAAACGGCAGGGACAAGCGGCTCGAATTTTCAGGCGGTGCTGTTATGACAATGGCAGGCTTTGAAAATGAGCTGCTAAGTGATGAGCAGTGCAGGCTGTTAAGTCTTATCTCGGGCGGTGGGGATATGCCTGCACAGCCGCCGGAGTTTGATATTAAAGGGAAAATATTTGGACTTAAAAATATACGGCGTGAGTATTCCTTCACCCAAAAGGGCGGCAGGCTCGCAGTCTCCATAACGGTACGGGCAGACAGCTGCGTGACCGACACAGCCACACAGCAGGAGCTGTCAGCCCGGCTGACTGAGCTTTTACGCCGTGAGCTTGAAAAGGGGCACGACCTTACGGGGATATACAGGCAGGCTCGGTTTTGGTGTCCGTTTTTTTACGCTAAAACAAGCTCGTTAAAGGACATCGCCGACATTGATGCAAAGGTGCGTCTTTACAAAGAGAAGTAAAAATGCTATAATAGGACCGGTGATGAAATGAATACCTTTGAGAAGATATACGAAGCTGTAAAAAAGATACCATACGGCAAAGTCGCAAGCTACGGGCAGGTAGCTGCCCTTGCAGGGAATCCACGGTGGGCAAGGGTGGTAGGCTATGCTCTGCACGTTAATCCCGATCCCGAGAATATTCCCTGCTACCGTGTTGTAACAAAGGACGGCAGGGTGTCGCCGGCATTTGCGTTCGGCGGCAGTAACAGGCAGCGTGAGCTGCTTGAAGCAGAGGGCGTCAGGTTCGACGGCAGCGGCAGGGTGCTTATGGAGCAGTTCAGGGTGTGAATTAACTACAAAAGACCTCCTTTATCCGACAATATTGTGAAATATTGCCATTGCAGGAAACAGGCATAAGTGATATAATAAATAAGCTGGCGTTAAAGCACTTTCTTTTTTGGTATCGCCTGCAAGGAAAAGGAGATAATAAATTTGAACAGGATAGAATTTTTCAGAGATCTGGCACTTATAATCGTATCTGCGAAGTTATGCGGCTTACTGGCAGCAAAGCTCAAAGCGCCGCAGGTAGTGGGCGAGATAATCGCCGGGCTGCTGATAGGTCCGTGCGTACTCGGCATAGTCAGGGATTCGGATTATTTAAAGCTCATCGCAGAGATAGGCGTTGTAATGCTGATGTTCGGCGCAGGGCTCACGACTGATCTGAGAGAGCTTATAAAAACAGGACCCAAGGCGCTGCTCATCGCAACTGTCGGGGTATTCGTACCGCTGCTCGGAGGAACGCTTTTATACGGCGCTTTCTACGGCTTCGGGGCGGTAGGGAGCGAGAAGTTCATGAGGGCGGTATTCATCGGCACTATCATGACAGCCACAAGTGTCGGCATCACCGTCGAAACGCTCAAGGAGCTCGGGCGGCTGAAAAGCAGCATAGGCACGCTGATACTAAGCTCAGCGATAATAGATGATGTCATAGGCATCATAGTGCTTACCTTTGTCATCGGCTTCAAGGACGAGGGCACAAGTCCGCTTGACGTTATAAAAAGCACAGGGCTTTTCATAGTATTCTCATTCGGGGTAGGTTTTCTTACATACTACATCTTCAAGAAGATAGACAAGATCTATCCGCACAAGCGCCGCATTCCGATACTGGGGCTTGCGCTTTGCATGATATTTGCGTTTGCGGCGGAGGCGCTGTTCGGCATTGCCGACATAACAGGCGCTTATGTTGCCGGGCTTATCCTTTGCAGTCTGTCTGATTCAGACTACATTGCAAGGCGTGTAGACATAAACTCATATATGTTCTTCGGTCCTGTTTTCTTTGCGAGCATTGGGCTAAAAACCACTTTGAGTGGTTTCAACGCCGATCTTTTACTTTTTTCGCTGGGATTCGTACTGGTAGCACTTCTCACGAAGGTCATCGGCTGCGGCACGACTGCAAGGCTGATGGGTTACAAGTTATCTGACAGTCTTAAAGTCGGTGTCGGCATGATGACGAGGGGCGAGGTCGCTCTGATCGTCGCTCAGAAAGGCTTATCGGTAGGTTTACTTGATGCGAAATACTTCGCCTGTGTCATTCTGCTCATAATAGTTTCGTCGGTAGCTACGCCGATACTTTTAAAGGTTCTTTACAAAAATGATGCTCCGGAGGAGCAGGGGGGAGAGGTGTAGGCGGTATAG
>JAFUYP010000029.1 GCA_017470535.1 Ruminococcus sp.
GGGTTCGGGGGAAACCTTTCTTCAGAAAGGTTTCCCCCGATAAAATACATAAGTATTTTTATAAGCACCACCCATACGCTCACGGGGCTTTTGCTATTATCAGCTTTGTGACGAGCTGTCGGGGGTGCTTTCAGAGTCTGTGTCAGAGCTTGTGTCGCTGCTGCTCATGCTGCCCTTTATCTCGCCGTAGGTGGTCATGTAGACCTTTTTGAATTTTATTTCGTTCATCGGGTTTTTGCTTTCTTCGTTGTTTACCTCTACCGAGCATATCTCATCATATACGTCCATGCCGTCTATGACCTGTGCGAATATTGTATACTGCTGCGAGAAGTTCGGTATGCCGCCATGCTCCTTGAAGGCGCTGACAAGCGTTTCGTTGCCGCCTGCGCTGTCAAGCTGGGCGTTGAACTCGTCGTTGAACTCCACAGAGTCAATAAACATCAGCCTGCTGCCTGCAAGAGTTTCCTTTGCGATGATGCCCTTTTCCTCACCGAATGCCGCTATCGCACCCTTGAAGGGCCATAGCTTGGGTGACAGCTCTCTCTCGTAATTCTTGGTGTCGGTGTCGTCGTTGGTAGTGCCGTCCGATGTCTTTGAGCCGCCCATAAAGTAAACGCCGTTCTGTACTGCGAAGATATATGTATCGTCATAGTAGCCGTCATTTACAAGACCGGTGAAATACTCGCAGTAGTCGGGCACGATGTCCGGATAAAGCACCGCCTTGTATGTACCCATAGTTGTTTCAAACACGACCACAGGAGCATCGTCCTTGGGCGTATCGAACTGTATTATCTCAACGTCCTTTGCATCGAGCTTGTTTTTCTGCACCGAGCAGCGGTAGAATATCGCAAACACGAATACAAACACCAGCCCTATCATCGAAAACTGGAAAAAGACCTTGAATCTCCTTGCAGTCATCGCCTTGCTCCTGGGGGCGTTTTTGTTATCAAGCATTTTCTCTTCTCCTTGCTTTTGTTTATTCTTTATAGCTTAGTGACCTTGGTGCCCTGCCTTGTTTCCTCTATTTTGTAGCCGAGGGCAGTTATCTTGTCTCTGAGCTCATCTGCAAGTGCGAAGTTCTTCTCCTTCCTTGCCTGCGCCCTCTTTGAAACAAGCTCTTCTATCTCTGCCGGAAGCTCAGCGCTTTCTTCCTTTTGTGCCTTTTGAGCGTTTTCTATCAGCTCAAGAGTAAGCACCTTGTCAAACTCCCTTATAAGTTTAAGCTTTGTAGCGGCGCCCGTATCGGCTTTGAGTACATCATAAAGCGCAGTTATCGCATTTGAAGTATTAAGGTCGTTATCCATAGCGTCAGTAAAGCCCTTCATCAGCCTGTCGTATGAGTCTTTATCCACTTCACCGCCCTGCTCTTTTAAAAGTGCGGCGACTTTTTGTATTATCTTGTTGTAAGCAGTCTTTGCGTTGTCAAGGTTCTCCCACGAGAACACAAGGCTCTTTCTGTAATGCGACAGCAGGCAGAAGAAACGGTATACAACAGCCGGATAGCCCTTTTCTTCAAGCAGGCTGACTGTTAAGAACTCGCCCTTTGACTTGCTCATCTTGCCGTCATTAGTGTTTAAGTGCAGTATATGGAACCAGTAGTTGCACCACTTGTGACCGAGAAATGCTTCTGACTGTGCTATCTCGTTTGTGTGGTGGGGGAATGCGTTGTCTATGCCGCCGCAGTGAATGTCAAGGCGCTCGCCCAAGTGCTTCATTGATATGCAGGAGCATTCTATATGCCAGCCGGGGTATCCGACGCCCCACGGTGAATCCCATTTAAGCTCCTGGTCGTCGAACTTGCTCTTAGTGAACCACAGAACGAAGTCTGCCTTGTTTTTCTTGTTCTCGTCCTTTTCAACGCCCTCACGCACGCCGTCTTCAAGGTCTTCTTCGTTGAAGTTGTGGAACACATAGTATTCTTTGAGCTTTGAGGTATCAAAGTAGATATTTCCGCCTGCTTCATAGGCATATCCCTTTTCAAGCAGCGAGGAGATGACTCTGATAAATTCATCTATGCACCCGGTAGCCGGTTCTACCACATCGGGGGTCTTGATGCCTAATTTTTTGCAGTCTTCAAAAAACGCATCGGTGTAGAATTTAGCTATGTCCATAACGCTCTTATGCTCACGCTTAGCGCCCTTTAACATCTTGTCCTCTCCGGTGTCGCCGTCAGAGGTCAGATGTCCTACGTCTGTTATGTTCATGACCCTCTTGACATCTAATCCCGTGAACCTGAGATACTTTTCTAAAACGTCCTCCATTATGTAGCTTCTGAGGTTGCCTATATGTGCAAAGTGATATACCGTCGGTCCGCAGGTGTACATAGACACCTTGCCGGGAACGTTTGGTATGAATTCTTCTACCTTGTGTGATAAAGTGTTATATATCCTCATTGATCGTTTCCTCCGTTATTTGCTTGAATCTATGTATTTCCAGTAGCCCTTGAGATATACTGCACCGGATATGACAGTCAGCAGCACTGACACCCAGATAAGTGCCTCATTCACCAAGAAAATAGTAGAATGCCAGTTAAGGTCGGGGCTGCCCTTTGCGTCGGGGAAGAATATCTGCAAAGCCATTATGGCGATAAGTGCCACCATTGTGAAAGCGGTCTTTAATTTGCCCCAGATGCCTGCGGCAACGACTACGCCCTCATTGGCAACGACAAGTCGAAGCCCTGTCACCATAAACTCTCTTGAAAGTATTATGATGACTGCCACCGGGTCTATAAGACGCTCAAAGCAAAGACATATGAGCGATGTCATGACCAGCAGCTTGTCGGCGAGCGGATCTAAGAACTTGCCGAATGTGGTGACGAGATTCTGCGACCTTGCTATCTTGCCGTCGAGCATATCCGTGATAGATGCAAGCGCAAATACTATCAAAGCCCATATCCAGTGATTTGGTATATACAGCAGTACAAATGCAGCATAAAACGGTATCAGCACTACTCTTAATACAGTTAATCTGTTAGGTAGATTCATAATTTTCCCTCTTTTGTCTTAAATTAGTCTGTGACCGCTTCTCCTATCGGGTCAAAGTCAAGTATGTCGGTGATGTTTACATTTATATATTCACCGACTGCGAGCTTTCTCTCGCTTGTGAAGAATATCTTGCCGTCTATCTCGGGAGCGTCCATATACGAGCGCCCGAAATACATCTCGGCGTACCTGTCAAAGCCCTCGCAGACCACCTCAAATGTCCTGCCCACGAGCGACTGGTTCTTTTCGTCCATTATAAAGCTCTGCTCATTGTAGATAGTTTCAAGGCGCTTTTGCTTAACATCTTCATCTATCTGCCCGTCAAAGGAAGCCGCCGGCGTGTCCTCCTCGGGGGAGTATGCAAATGCGCCCAGCCTGTCAAAGCGTGCTTTTTTAACAAAAGCGCAAAGCTGTTCAAACTGTTCCCCGCTCTCGCCGGGGAAGCCGGTTATGAGCGTCGTTCTCAGTATAACGCCCGGTATCCTTGCCCTTATCTTTTCAAGCAGAGTGTCAAGCGACTGTTCATCGCCCCTGCGGTTCATGCGCCTGAGAATGTCCCTGTTGCAATGCTGTATCGGAATGTCAAAATACTTGACGAGCTTTTCTTCTTCCGCCACAACATCTATAAGCTCATCGGACAGCCTTTCGGGGTAGCTGTAAAGCGTCCTTATCCATTTAAGACCGTCTATCTTACAAAGCTCTCTCAAAAGCTCCGGGAGCATCTGTCTGCCGTAATTATCCTCGCCGTAGCGTGTGGTATCCTGCGCTATAACGACAAGCTCGCTGACACCGTTATCGGCAAGCCATTTAGCCTCATCAAGAATATCCTCCATTTTACGGCTGCGGTACTCGCCCCTTATAGACGGTATAGCGCAGTATGTACAGTTGTTCGAGCAGCCCTCTGCTATTTTTAAGTACGCATAGAAAGGCTCTGTTGAGATGATCCTGCCGCCCTCCATTTTAAGCTCTTCATTGCACCCGAAGCTCTCGACCGGCTTATGCTCTGAATAAATATCCCTTATTATCCCGACCAGCTTGTCATTCGAGCCTAAGCCCACAACGCCGTCAAGCTCGGGCATCTCCTGCATTATCTGCTCTTTGTAACGCTCTGCAAGGCAGCCTGTCATGATAACAGCCTTTATCCTGCCCTCAGCTTTGAGTGCTAAAAATTCAAGTGTCGTGTCGATAGCCTCCTGCTTTGCATCTGATATAAAGCCGCAGGTGTTGACTATAACGACATCGGCAAGCGCTGCATCGCTCACAAGCTCAAAGCCGTTTTGTTTCAGGTCATACAGCATATGCTCGGCATCGACCTGATTTTTAGGACAGCCAAGCGATACCATACCTACTCTTGTAGCCATTTATTACCAAGACCTCATTCCGTATTTATAATAGTATTATTTTATTATAACACTTTTCTTTTCCTTTGTAAAGGGGAAAATCAAAATATTTGACAAATAAGTCTTTTATGACGTGTATTGCAGACCATATGCTCTGTAATATTAAAAAATTATATATATTTTGTAAAAGGACTTGAAAAATCAGTTTGAATGGTGTATAATAAATACATAAAAATTATTAGGAGGTATTTTCCAATGTCAGTTAAAGTTGCTATTAATGGTTTTGGCCGTATAGGCCGTCTTGCTTTCAGGCAGATGTTCGGCGCTGAGGGTTACGAGGTCGTTGCTATAAACGATCTTACAAAGCCTTCGATGCTCGCACAGCTCTTAAAGTATGATACAGCACAGGGCGGTTACTGCGGCAAGATAGGTGAGGCTCTTCACACTGTTACAGCTGATGACGAGGCTGGTACTATCACAGTTGACGGCAAGACACTTACAATTTATGCAAAGGCTAATGCAGCTGAGCTTCCCTGGGGCGAGCTTGGTGTAGATGTTGTTTTAGAGTGCACAGGCTTCTACTGCTCAAAGGCTAAGAGCCAGGCTCACATCGACGCAGGTGCTAAGAAGGTAGTTATCTCTGCTCCGGCAGGCAACGATCTTCCGACTATCGTTTACAGCGTAAACGAGGGCACACTCACAAAGGAAGACAACATCATTTCCGCTGCTTCCTGCACAACGAACTGCCTTGCTCCTATGGCTAAGGCTCTTAACGACTATGCAGAGATCCAGAGCGGTATCATGAGCACTATCCACGCTTACACAGGCGACCAGATGATCCTCGACGGTCCTCACAGAAAGGGCGACCTCAGAAGAGCAAGAGCAGGTGCTGCTAACATAGTTCCTAACTCCACAGGTGCTGCTAAGGCTATCGGCCTTGTTATCCCTGAGCTCAACGGCAAGCTCATCGGTTCTGCACAGAGAGTTCCTGTTCCGACAGGCTCCACAACTATCCTTACAGCTGTTGTAAAGAGCGACAAGGAAGTTACTAAGGAAGGCATCAACGCTGCTATGAAGGCTGCTGCTTCCGAGAGCTTCGGCTACAACGAGGATGCTATCGTTTCTTCTGACGTTATCGGCATGAAGTTCGGTTCACTCTTCGATGCTACACAGACAATGGTTTCAAAGATCAGCGACACTTGCTATCAGGTACAGGTAGTTTCCTGGTATGATAACGAGAACAGCTACACAAGCCAGATGGTAAGAACTATCAAGTACTTCGCAGAGCTTGCATAATTTTGACCGTTAATACCCACTTAAAACACAAGGCGCTCCCTTCCCGGGGGCGTCTTTTTTGCTGCTGTGTCAAAACAACTTAAAACAACCAAAACAACCTAAAACAACTAAAACAACCTAAAACAACTAAAACAACCAAAACAAGCAAAACAAGCAAAACAAGCAAAACAACCTGTTAATGTTAATGAGAATGTAAATGAAAGAGTTAATGTAAATGAAAAAGTGAATGAAAATGATAATGCCGGTGAGAATGTACTCCAAAACCCGGAGAAACCCAGAATAACCGACCGGTTTTTTAAAAAAACCAAAAAACCCAAAAAAGCCGATAATGTAAATGTTAATGATAATGATAATAAGAATGAAAATATAAATGAGAATGTCAGTGAGAATGACTCTCTTTTTGAAAGCTGACGCTTTCAGGACTGGCGGACTGGCTTTTATAATCATTTTTTTGTTTTGTTTTTTGTTGACAGGGCAGTCGGGCTGTTATATAATAAAAAAGAAAAAATTTTCATTCCTTCCCAACCTTTTTAAAAAACGCTGCACTATATATATGAAAACACTTCCGGAGGGTTTTTAGAATGGATAAGAAAACAGCAGACAAGAAAATATTTGAGTACCGTGACAGGATATTCGGCTTCGCACTTGAAAGACAAAGAAATATAGATCAGGCGCAGGAGCTTGCATCTGATATTATGTATGAGGTGTACCGTGCCTTCTTAAAGCCGGGAGATATTGCAAACCCCGACGGGTATGTATATCGTATCTCAAGGAACGTATGGTCTAAATTCGTACACAAGCTCGAAACGGGCAGAAGGTTTGAGGATATAAGCAATATGGAGCTTGCCTCACCTGATGAAAACAATGATGACGAGCTTGAAATGCAGGCGCTGCTCAGGCGTGAGATCGGGTATCTTTCACAGCGGCAGAGAGCGGTCATATATATGCACTATTATGATAAGCTGCCAGTCGCAGGGATAGCACAAAAGCTCGGTATATCCGCAGGTACTGTCAAATGGCACTTGTCCGATGCGAGAGAAAAGCTGAAAGAGGGAATAGAAATGAACATTACAAAAGACTTAGAGATAAACCCGATATACTTCACAAATATGGGACACAGCGGTTATGTAGGCAGCAAGGGCGATACGGCTGATATGTTCGATTCAGTCATTAAGATGAACATAGCGTGGGCGTGCTATCACGAGCCTAAGACCTTTGAGGAGATATGCCGTGAGATAGGTGTTGCACAGGCGTATGTGGGCGATCAGCTCGCAGCACTGGTGAATGCAGGCTACATCGACAAGCTCGACAACTCCAAAAATCCTAAGTACCGCACCAATATGATACTTGAAGATGAGCGTGACACGTCAGGTGAGGAAGAAGCAGAAAAGAGATTTGATGAAGCGGCAGATCTTCTCGCTGAAAAGTATATTCCTCCGATATTTGAGGCTTTTGATAAGGACCCCGGGCATTTCGGCATGAGCTGTGACGGTGACGATGTGAATTTCTTAAAGTACAGCCTTGTGATGCTTGCCATAAGAAAGCTCAGGGTAAACAGCTCAGATGTGAGCAAGTTTGCGGTCGAGCGCCCGGACGGCGGTAAATTCGTTTCCTTCGCAGGTGTGGCTGACAGCAGCTGCAAGGAAAGGGAAAATAAATACTGGGCTTGCGGAGATATGACAAGAGATGCAGGAGAGGATCTCCCGGATGCGATAGTGAGCGTTGACTGCTGCTATGCAGACAGGCAGGGCAGGTGGAGAGATAATCTCGGTACTGACTGGGAATGGCTGATAAGATTCATCGAAAAAGGCAAAGATTCTCTCTCGCCCGAGGAGTACAAGCGCCTTGTTGACAAGGGCTATCTGTACGAGGACAGGGTGCAGCCAGTGATAGTCAGGACTGACAAAGACAAATGCAGCGGTATCCTCTACACATATCTTGATGACAAGGTGGAGGTGTCTGACGAGATAAAGGCACTTTGCAAAAAGACCGATGCTGAGTTTTATGCGTTTAACAGATCAAGACACCCGGCTCATATGCACCCGGTACTTAAAGAATGGTATACCAATGTTTTAGGCTCTATGACCATGCTGCCGAGACTTATCGAAAGGCTGCTCGAAAAGGGCTTGCTTTCACCCCTTACCGACATACAGAAAAAGAGCGTGTTCTCTGTAATGTTTTTAGCAAAATGATATATAGGCAACACCGCACAACCATTGTATGCCCCCGTTCTTGTGGACGGGGGTTATCGCTTTAAGAAGCAAGAATACACAAGCAGGCGGAGATCTCAGTGATTTTTCCTATTTTCCTCTTGAAATGCGTGAGGATATGTGTTATAATTAATGTGTGTAACTATAACTATTTTAATTCGGGGAGAAGATCACGATGATAAAAAAGACAGATATATCCGGTCAGTGGCAGCTTTGCCTTGATAAAGACGGCACGCTCACAAAGCGTGTTTACAGCGATACCATAATGCTGCCCGGCTCTACCTCGCAGCAGAAAAAGGGTGAGGAAAACCAAAAATATGAAACCGGCTTCCTTACCGATACATATAAATTTGAGGGCAGTGCGTATTTCGCTAAAAGCATCGTCATAGAAAAGGCGAATGGCAAGGCATTCCTTTTACTGGAGCGCACGAGAATGAGCAGGCTCTATATAGACGGTGAGCTTATAGGCAATGGTGACAGCCTGAATGTCTGCCACAGATTTGATATTACCGGATCTGCTGACGGTAGAGAGCATTTTGTTGAAATATGTATCACTAACACCGGCTACCCGACAGCAGGCGGTCATCTGACATCTCAGGACACTCAGACCAACTGGAACGGCATCACCGGCAGAATGGAGATAATCTATACAGGAAAGCAGTATCTTAAAGACGTTATGCTGTTTCCCGATATACACTCCGGTATCGTAAAGGTCAAAGGCACTCTCTGCGGTGAGGGGAGCGTGTCGGCTGAGGTGAGTGCACAAAGCTGCAACAGCGACAGGACACATACGCCCGATAAGCAGAGCTTTGAGATAAACGCCGGCAGCTTTGAGATAGGATATGACATGGGCAGGGACTTCCTTTTGTGGAGCGAGTACACGCCGGCATTCTACACAATGACTATCGCCATCGGCGAGGATAAGTACAGCTTTTGCTTTGGTATGAGGGAGTTTTCACACAATGGCGAGAAATTTACTATAAACGGCGATGTGACGTTTTTAAGGGGCAAGCATGACGGGCTTATCTTTCCGAAAACAGGCTTTGCGCCGACTGATGTTGACGAGTGGGTGAGGGTGCTTGAAATATCAAAGAGCTACGGCATAAATCACTACCGTTTCCACACCTGCTGTCCGCCGGAGGCTGCGTTTGAAGCAGCTGACAGGGTAGGTATCTACTTTGAGCCGCAGCTGCCGTTCTGGGGTACTATACAGGACGAGGGCGAGGAGGGCTTCAACGCCGAAGAACAGGCTTATCTCATAAAGGAGGGGTACCGCATACTCACAGAGTTTGGTTCGCACCCGTCGTTTTGTATGTTCAGTCTCGGAAACGAGCTTTGGGGCAGCCAGAAGCGATTGAACGGCTTTTTGAAGGACTACAAGGCGTTTGACAACAGGCATCTGTACACGCAGGGGTCAAACAACTTCCAGTGGTTCCCGGCGCAGCTTGAAGAGGACGATTTCTTTGTCGGTGTAAGGCTTGCAAATGACAGGCTGATAAGAGGCTCATACGCTATGTGTGACGCACCTCAGGGGCATATACAGACATCACGTCCCTCTACGATGACCGACTACGACAAGGCTGTAAGACCCGAAAAAGCTGCCCATGCAAGCGCTGTTTCCGGCGACGGAACTGTGCAGATACAGTACGGTACTACCATGAAAACAGTAAAGGCGAGCGATGCCGATGCTGACTTTATACCGACTGTGCCGATAGTTACTCACGAGATAGGGCAGTATGAAACGTTCCCTGACTTTAACGAGATAGAAAAGTACACAGGCTCTATAAAGGCAAGGAACTTTGAAACGTTCAGAAAAACTCTTGAAAAGAAAGGGCTGCTAAAATACGACAGGGATTTCTTTGAATGCTCGGGCAAGCTCGCTGCTGCCTGCTACAAGGAGGAGCTTGAAGCTGTCTTCCGCTCACGCACACTTGCAGGCTGCCAGATACTTGACCTTCAGGATTTCAGCGGACAGGGTACTGCGCTTGTAGGTATGCTCGATGCGTTTATGGACTCAAAGGGTCTTGTTTCGCCGCAGGAGTACAGGCAGTTCTGCTCGGACGCTGTTATAATGGCAAGGTTTGAAAAGTATGTGTACGCAGCAGGCGAGGAGTTTACGGCTCATATAGAGCTTGCGTATTTCCGCCCGGAGAGTATAAAGGGCAGGAGCTGTACTGTCAGCTTAAAGAGTAAACAGGACGAGCTTTTCAAAAAGAGCTTTACGATAGAGGGCAGCGGCAATTATTACGATATTGCTGATATTGAAGCTGTCTTCCCTGAGTGTGAAGTGCCGGTGCTTTACACGCTTGAAATATCGGCAGACGGCACGGATATCAAAAATACCTACCGCCTGAGCGTTTATCCGGATGCGGATATATCCGGCGTGAAGTATTTTGAGAGCCTTGATGACGCTATGGAAAAGAGCGGCAGCACAGAGAATGTACTCGTTATCTCACTGCCTGATGAGGATAAGAGCATTGAGGGCACTTACTGCACCGATTTCTGGTGCTACCCGATGTTCAGATCTATCTCGGATATGATGAAAAAGCCACGCCCGATAGGTACTATGGGGCTTATGATAGATAAGGGCAGCAAAGCACTCGGCAGCTTTTTAAGCGAGAGCTTCACGACACCTGACTGGTACGATATCGTATCCTGCTCACGCAGCGAGATAGTCGATGAGGACGGGGGCCGCAATGTTATCGTCAGGACGATAGATAATTTTGAGAGGGCGAATTCGCTCGCACTCTTGTATGAGTACGAATATATGGACAGAAAAGTATTAAGACTGTGTGCCGATGCCAAAAAGCTCACAGAGTCGCTTGCAGGCAAATGGCTCATAAGCCAGCTTGCAGAGTATGTAAAGAGATCTTGATAAGGGGGCAGAGATGTTGAACAGCAAAGAATTTTTCAAACATCTTAAATATAAAAATGTCGCTTTCTGTATGGCGGGGGCGCTGCTTGTCATTCTTGCTATCACGAGGTCGTGCAGCGTTGATCTGTCTGAAAAAAAGGAAGAGCCTGCGCCCGAGCCTGCACCGGTAGTGCAGAAGGAGGAAGAGCCGAAAGAGGACACGATGAAAAAAGGCAGGATAACGACGGAGTTCCGCTACGAGCAGGTAAAAAACGATACTGCTCTGCACAGCGGTCTTTTGCCTGTCTATCATGACGAGATGGATTATCAGGGCGAGCGCCCGGCTGATCTTGAAAGCGTGTATTCGGCTCTCTTTGACGGGGATACGCAGATATGCGCTGCAAGAACGACACAGATGTATCTTACAAGTGAAGCGCTTGAAAAGTTCACGGCTCTTGTCAGGGACTTAAAGGGTCAGACGGGGGCTAAGGACCTTATGATCTATGACGGATATGTTCCGTATACCGGCGACACGGTCGGCAATGAGTTCTGGGCAGACGGGTATGAAAAGACATCAGACTGCGGCGAGCATTTTCTCGGTACATCTGTTGACCTTCTGACGGTCGCAGCTGACGGCTACCCCGAGTTTACAGGTGAGGGCAAGCACAAGTGGCTGCTTGACAATATGGCGAACTACGGCTTTATCCTGAGATACCCCGAGGGCAAGGAAGCTAAGACCTCTCATGAGGCTGTAAAGAATCATCTGCGCTACGTCGCATACCCGGCATCTAAGATAATAGCCAACAAGGGCTGGTGCTTAGAGGAGTTTATCGAGGAGGTCAGTAAATTTACCTATAAAGACCAGCTGGTGTTTACAGATACTCACGGCGGACAGTATTGTCTTTACTATGTAAAGGCGGACACCAAGAGCAGGACTACCAATATCCCTGTGCCGATAGACGGCGATAAGGAGCTTAAATTCCGTATCTCCGGTGACGGCAAGGAGGGGTACATCGTAAGCTGTATGGTAAAGACCCCCGACAATACACAGCAGACTGATGAAGAGAAGTCCGCAGGCACGGACGCTGATGAACAAAAGACCGAAGAGCCTGCAAAGGACGAACAGGAAGCAGCGGCCGAGCAAAAGGACGACAAGACCGAGACCACGACTGCTGCAAATGATGAGCCTGCCGCAGCTGAGCAGCAGGACGAAAAAGATGAAAAGCCTGAAAACGCAGATAATGCAGGGAACGCTGACGCATAAGAAAGGACGATAATATGTATAAGACGATAACGCTCACACCGGATTACAAGGCGGTCGGTGTGCCGGACAAGGACTGCAATGCCACTTTGCAGATAATAGCGCCTGACTTTAACGAGGAAATGGGAAAGAGAAACCGCCGTGCGGTGATAATAGTTCCCGGCGGCGGATATGAGTTCGTGTCTGAGCGTGAGGCAGAGCCGATAGCGCTTAAATTTGCAGGGGCAGGGTTTGCCTGCTTTGTGCTGAGATATTCGGTGTACAGGAAGAAATTCCCGACTGCACTTTTAGAGCTTGCGGCAGCTGTCAAGTATGTGCGTGAAAACTCGCAGGAGCTTGACATCGACAAGGACAGGATAACTGTGCTGGGCTTCTCGGCAGGCGGACATTTAGCGGCGTGCATGGCGAATATGTGGAACAGCTCTACTATCACATATGCGCTTTGCTGCAAGGCTGAGGATATAAAGGTGAACACGTCGGTGCTTTGCTACCCCGTCATCACGAGCGGTGAGTACACCCACGAAGGCTCTATCGAAAACATCGTAGGCGACAAGCCCGACGCAGAGCTTAGAGAATATCTCTCCCTTGAAAACAGGGTGGGCGAGCATACGCCGCCGACATTCATCTGGCACTGTGCAGACGACGGCTGTGTACCTGTGCAGAACTCACTTCTGTATATGCAGTCGCTCTCAAAGAATAAGATACCTTTTGAGGCGCATATTTATCCGTGGGGCGGACACGGGCTGGCACTTTGCAATGAGTCTACCGCTATGGGGGACTGGCATAATGTCCCCTCTGCCGAGGACTGGGCTGACAAGTGTATAAATTTCCTTAAAATAAGCTGATAACAAAAAATTGATACCCTTCATATTATAAAAAGCAGGTATCCTGCAAATTATAACTATGGAGGGTATTTTTATGAGCAAACAACAGGCAAGAACGAGCGAATACTTTTTAGGTGCGGTGACGCACTCAGGCTTTACGGGCGACTTTGAAAAGACGATGACCGGGGACGGGTATTTTACTTTTATACTTAAAGGCGGCGCAGGCACAGGCAAGTCATCACTTATGAAAAAGATAGCCGCAGCCTTCCCGGACGGCGAGAGGGAGATATATCACTGCTCATCAGACCCGGAGAGCCTTGATGCGGTAAAGCTGGGTGAATACAAAACGATAGTAGTTGACGGTACGGCACCGCATACCTTTGACCCGGTGTTCCCCGGGGTGGGTCAGGTGATAGTCAATTTAGGCGACTTGTGGATAGATAAAAAGCTGCTTGCAAATGCAGACGGTATCGCTGAAGCGATGGCGCTCAACCGCTCGTACATGGACAGAGCGAAAAGATACACAGGCGCTTTGATAGATATTTGCTTTGATACCTGCCGCTCATGCAGCGAGGCTCTTGACACAGGCGGGATAAAAGCCCTTGCCGACAGGCTGTCAAAACGCCTTATCACCGGTAAAGGCAGCGGCGGCAGCATATACACAAGGCAGCTCTCTGCTGTGACTATGCAGGGGTATAAAACATATGACAGGACTATCAGCGGTTATTCAAAGGTGTACAGATTTTCGGACGAGTATTTTGCAGCGTCATCACTTCTGCTCGATGAGCTGACCCAGCGTGCCGTTTCAAAGGGGTATGATGTGATAATATGCGTCACACAGCTTTTGAATGACGATGCGGCAGAGCATATCTTTATCCCGGAGCTTGATACGGCGTTTGTGACGCAAAGCAGGATAAAGGGCGACATAGGCACAGGCAGGACGGTGAGTTTGCAAAAGTATTACAGTGGAGAGGTGCTTTCTTCACGTCTGCCGAGGTTAAAGATAAACCGTGCGCTCACAAAGACGATGCTCGATGAAACTGCAAAGACGCTGACGCTTGCAAAGCAGGCGCATGACGAGATAGAAAAGTATTACATCGCTGCTATGGATTTCAAGAAGCTCGACAAGCTGACTGAAAAGCTCATCGAAAGGATAGCAAAGCGAAAGATATAGCCGTCACCGCAGCCCCCTCGCAGGAGGGGGCGATGTTTTTTATGCGGGGCGGTAATTTGCAAAATTTATGAACTAAAAGTAAACAATGGGAAAAGTCGGTAAAATGCACTTGATAAACTCTGAAAAAAATAGTATAATAGTATTTGTATGATTAGCTTTAATGCTATCAATAAATTGAACGGAGGATAACCTTTATGTCTTTAAAGTATTCCACACCGGCTGAGCTTTCAGAGCTTTACTCAAAGTCTGACAAGGCAGCAGGAAGACTTACATTGTTGTTTGATGACGGGAAATTCACCGAGGTCGGAAGATATGTGAAGAATGGTGATGCGCTCTCGGGCGTTGTTACTGCTTTCGGCTATGTTGACGGTGTGCCCGTATATGCTTTTTCACAGGATACATCTGCAAGATCCGGCGCACTCACAAGGCAGGGCGCTGAGAAAATAAGCAGGCTCTACACTCTTGCGGCTGAGACAGGCGCTCCTGTTGTGGGCGTGTATGATTCGTTCGGCGCAGACCTTGAAGATGCGCTCGGCGCACTCAGCGCTTACGGCGAGCTGCTTTCAAAGAGCGCAAACCTCTCGGGAGTCGTTCCGACTATATCGGTAGTGTGCGGTGTCTGCTCGGGTGCGGCTGCGATGCTCGCAGTCAATGCCGACATCGTGATAGCTGTAAAGGACAGCGAGCTTTACATATCACCTAACAGCGGTATAAAGGATCTTGCTGCCAATAATGCAAAGACGGGTGTGACGGCGCTCACAGCTGATGATGACGCACAGGCTTTCGCAGCAGTAAAGAGCATTTTGGGCAGAGTGCCGCAGAATAATTTAGCACCTGCTCCGATGTATGAGTTTGAAGAGCCGGCATCAGCTTTCGGAAGTGATGCTGTATCACAGGCAGAGGCTGTGTTCGATGCAGGCTCTGTAAAGGAGCTTTATGCAGAGTACGGCACTAACGCCTATACTGCGCTTGCATCTGTCGGCGGCAACTGTGTCGGCGTGCTTGCGACCAACAAGGCAGGCGGCAAGCTCACAGGCGACGATGCGTCCAAGCTCGCAAGATTCATAAGGCTGCTCGACAGCTTCAATATCCCGGCAGTAACGCTTGTTGATACCGAGGGCTTCGTAACAGACAGCGACGCCGAGGCAGCAGGAGCTGTAAAGGCTATGGCTAAGCTGTCGCACGCATATTCAGAGGCAACTAATGCCAAGATAAGCGTTGTTACAGGCAAGGCTTACGGCAGTGCGTTCATATCGCTTTCGGGCAAGGGTGCTAATGCTGACATGACGATAGCACTTGACAGCGCTGTTATATCAGCTCTTGATCCGCTGACGGCTGTTGAGTTTTTAAGCCATGACAGGCTCGCAGGAGCTTCAGATCTTGCCGCTGCAAGAAAAGAGCTTGCTGATGAGTTTGTAAAGAGCGAGTGTACGGCTTACGCTGCTGCACAGAGCGGTGCTGTCGATGCGGTGGTCTCATCAGGTGAGCTGAGGGCAGCGATACTTGAAGCAGTAGAGATGATGTCCGGCAAGCGTGCTCAGAGACTGCCTAAGAAACACAGCAATATCCAGCTTTGATTATAAATAACGGAGGGAAAATCATGAAAAGATATAATATTACCGTAAACGGAAAAGCATATGACGTAGCTGTTGAAGAGCTTGACGGCGGCGCTGCACCTGTTGCAGCTGCTGCACCTGCACCGGCTGCTGCTCCGGCTCCTGCCGCTGCACCTGCTCCGGCTGCTGCACCTGTTGCAGACGGCACAAAGATAACCGCTCCTATGCCGGGAACAATCCTTGATATAAAGGTAGCAGTCGGCGACAGCGTAAAGAGCGGTCAGGCTGTTTGCGTGCTTGAAGCTATGAAAATGGAAAACGACGTAAATTCGCCCATTGACGGCAAGGTGCTGAGCATCAACACAACAAAGGGCTCGTCTGTTGAAACAGGCGCTGTACTTGTTGTAGTAGGCTGATGCGGAGGGTGAGAAAATGGGAAAACTGAGAATTACCGAAACTGTCCTGCGTGATGCACACCAGTCACTGCTCGCAACACGAATGAGCATGGACGATATGCGCCCGATACTCAGCGCTATGAATAAGATAGGCTTTTATTCCTGCGAGTGCTGGGGCGGTGCTACATTTGATTCCTGCATAAGATTTTTAAATGAAGACCCGTGGGAAAGGCTCAGGATAATCAGACAGGAGATGCCTGATACAAAATTGCAGATGCTTTTCCGTGGTCAGAATATGCTGGGGTATCGTCACTATGCTGATGACCTTGTTGAATACTTTGTGCAGAAGTCTATCGCAAACGGAATAGACATCATCAGGATATTTGACGCACTCAACGACATAAGGAACCTTGAAACTGCTATCAGGGCTGCAAACAAAGAAAAGGGTCACGCACAGGTGGCTATCTCCTATACGCTGGGCGAGGTGTTCACGCACGAGTATTATATGAACTACGCTCGTCAGATCGAGGAAGCCGGTGCTGATTCTATCTGTATCAAGGATATGGCAGCGCTGCTGACTCCATACGAGGCTGAGTCTTTGGTAAGAGATCTTAAAAGCGTTGTCAAGATACCGATCCAGCTGCATACTCACTACACATCAGGTCTTGCATCTATGTGTATCATCAAGGCAGTTGAAGCAGGCGTTGACGGCGTTGATACTGCTATGTCACCGCTTGCTCTGGGTACTTCGCACGCTCCGACAGAGTCGATAGTGGCGACCTTCAAGGATACAGAGTACGACACAGGGCTTGACCTTGTGGCACTCAATGAGATAAGAGATTATTTCATGGGGCTTAGAAAGAAATACATAGATTCAGGACTTTTAGACCCGTCTATGCTTGCTACGAACACAAACGCACTGCTCTATCAGGTGCCGGGCGGAATGCTCTCAAACCTGCTCTCGCAGTTAAAGCAGGCCGGCAAGGCAGATCAGCTTGACGAGGTGCTTAAAGAAGTTCCGAGGGTAAGAAAGGATTCCGGCTTCCCGCCGCTCGTTACTCCTACCTCGCAGATAGTCGGTACGCAGGCTGTTTTCAACGTTATCATGGGCGAGAGATACAAGACCGTTACCAAGGAATTCAAGGGTCTTGTTAAGGGTGAATACGGAAAGACCCCTGTCGAGATAGACAAGGATTTCCAGAAGAAGATAATAGGCGACGAAGAGCCTATCACCTGCCGTCCTGCCGATCAGTTAGAGCCTGAGTTTGAGACTATGAAGAAAGAGGCTGCTGAGTGGACAGAGCAGGAGGAGGATATTCTCACATATGCGATGTTCCCGAAGGTAGCACCTAAGTTCTTCAAGGCAAGAAGAGATAAGAAGTACGGTGTTGATTCTGAGCACAGCAGCATTGAGCAGAAGGTACACCCGATAGTATAATGTACATAAAAAGGGACTGTTAGCAGCAGTCCCCTTTTTAGAGGTAAGAGGTAAGAGGTACGGATGAATAAAAAAGAGATAAATGAGCTTAAAAAGAATTTTTCCGATGACTGCGGTTATTTTACGGTCAATAATGTACTGTCCGCTTTTGTGGACAGTGAGAAGAATATAAAGTGTAAGACGAATGTTTCGTATGTGACACTTTCGCAGGACGAGAGCGAGCAGATACTTATTAATTTAAAGAAGGTGCTCAGCGGTCAGCTGGGCAAGAACCTTAATGAATTTGCGTTCCCGAATCCCTCTTATGCCGAGGGCGGGGCACAGAAGCTGTTATATGACAACATGATGGCAAAATTCAAGGACGAGGAGCTTGCTGACAGGTTTTTAGAGCATATCGCAGGCAAGCTCGCATATGTCTCGACCTATGCGATATTTGCGGCGCACTGCACATACAGCGTTTTCAACAAGAATAAAAACGACGACACCGACTATGATGAGAGCGAGATGAATTATAACTTCATCATCACAGCTGTCTCGCCGGTGAATACACGCTTTGACGGGCTTATCTATGATGACGAGAGCAATTCTATCATCAAGAAAGCCACCGCAGACAAGATAGTGGAGCTGCCGAGCGACGGGTTTTTGTTCCCGGTGTTCTCCGACCGCACGCCTGATGTGAACGCCGTCATGGTCTACACAAAGAATGCCAAGAAGCCCAACGCATCGGTGGTGCAGGACGTGCTTGACTGTGAGTTCACCATGTCGGGCGAGAGCGAAAAGACGGTGTTCAAGGCGCTGATAAACAATGTAGTCGGCGACGAGCTTGACTATGACATCGTCACAAAGGTGAATGCGAAGATACAGGATTTTGCGGCGCAGAATTCTGCTGACACCGAGATACCGAAGGTCGATGAAAAGCGCCTGACTTCTATCCTGTGGGACGCAGGTGTAAGTCAGGAAAAGCTCGAAAAGCTGCCGGCTGTGTATGAAAAGGCAATGGAGAAAAAGCCGTTCACGGCGTACAATCTGATAGAAAAGAAAACGACTATCACCACGCCGAGCATAACGGTAAATGTCGGCAAGGACGCAGTCGATAAGGTACGCACGCAGTTAGTTGACGGGCGAAGATGTATAGTAATAGCGCTCGATGATGCCGAGGTAGAGGTAAACGGCATACCTGCGAATTTAGAATAAGACAAAAAGCACCGAAGGAGAAATGTGAAATGCTCCCACGGTGCTTTTTCATATCTTTTATCAGTTGTCCTCTGCGATGTACTGCTTAACAGCCTTGTTAAGGTTTGCGACCTCGCTGTCAACGGTCGCTGAGTAGGTCTCTCTTACCTGTGTCCATGTCATCTGGATACCGTCCTCGTCCTGTGAAGAAGAAGAACCGTACAGAGCGTCAACAAGGCACTGGTTGCCGTCAAACTGCGTTCTGTCGCCGAGCTTGAAGGATACGCCGAATGCGTAGTCGAATATCATGAAGTAATCATCACTTACTACGTCAGTGGCTACCTGATACATTTCCTCGGTCCAGTAAGGATTGTTCTCGAAGAATTTCTCCTTGTTCGTTTCAACGTACTCAGGGTCATTCCTTGCAGCCTTGTAGCACTCGAACCATACCTTTACAGCGTCGTTTGCCTTAGAGCCTCTTACCCACATGAATGCCTTCATGTCCGAAGTGGTGATCTTCTGAGGATCCTTGTCATATGCAGGCATAGGAACGATGCCCCATTCGTCGTCCTCGGTAGGCTTTACAGCCCATGCGCCCATGCCGTAGAAGAAGCAGTTCTGCTGGAAGCACTCAGTAGCCGAGCCTATCCAGCCGTCAAGCACAAGACCCTCTTTCTTGATGTCATAGAGGAACTGCTGTGCTGCCTCGATGTCAGGGTCAGTAAGGTTGCTTGCGAATGTCGATGTAGCCGGGTCGAAGCTGACGAGCGTTTTGCCTGTCTGCTGTGTGATGTGCGGCTTGAAGAAGCCGTTTATGCCGTATCTCGGCTCTTCCTCTGAACCGCCGGAAACATACTCGTCCATAATATCCTTGAAGTTAGTCCAGTTCCATTCACCCTTCTGGTAGAGGTCATACGGATCTTCAAGACCTAATTCCTCAACGGTCTTTTTGTTGTATGTGATAAGTGCCGATGCGTCATATGCAAGAGGTGCTACATAGTGCTTGCCGTTAAGTACGAACTGGTCGGCAGTTGCCTTTGATGACTTCCACATATCTGACTCAAAGTCTACTATCTCATCTATCGGCTGGAACATCTTGTTTACCACCTGAGCCGGGAATGAGAGCCATTCATAGTTGAATATATCAGGCACGTTCTGATTTGATGCGATAGCCTTTGCAAGTGCATCGAACCTGTCCTGGTTGGTAGTTCTCGTCCACTCGATAGAGCCGCCCTTGTTCTGGAAGAGCTTCAGCTCAGTTGAGATCTCCTTGTTAGCCTTTGTAGGGTTTAAGTCATTCTCGCCTAAGTAGCGGATAGTCTTTTCAGCGCCGTCGGGAATATCGGAAATGCCCTTAGCGTCCTTTACCTCTACATTATCGGTAGCCTCAAACGACTCGTCATCACTCGAAGTCGAGCTGCTTGAATTTGAGCAGGCAGAAATACCTATCGCCATGATAAGCGCAAGAGAGCCTGCAAGTGCCCTTTTTATACTCTTCATACAAAAAACCTCCAATTAGTATATCTGGTTTAATATCCTGTTATACCGCAGTATTTTTCAAGACACATTATATGCCATGATACTGTAATTTTATTATAACCAATTTATCATTTCTTGTCAATCGCTCATTTTAATAGAATATCCGGCACTCATTTGTGCATATTAAACAAAACAAGCGGCTCAAATTAGTGCAAATATGAAAATATTATTCAAAAGCTAAAATTTTAACATTTCCTTGTTTCATATTTTCATATAGGCAACACCGCACGACCATTGTGTGTCAGATGCGCCGTCCGGATTTTCGTCAGAATGCCCATTTTTGCCGCCGTTTTACTGACGTAAGACAAGGTAAAATTGGGTATTATGACGGAAATCCGGCAAGCAGATGGCACAC
>JAFUYP010000030.1 GCA_017470535.1 Ruminococcus sp.
CGCTTATAGCAAGCACTGCGGTCGCAGTCGTTTTCACACTGGCAGGGCTTATATTCTGCTCGCCGCTGCTCAAAATGGTAAATACACCTGAGGATATATTTGACCCGAGTGCGGTATATCTAAACATCTACACCGCAGGGCTTGTGTTCCTGTTTTTATATAATGTATGCACCGGCATTTTCACAGCGCTCGGAGATTCAAAAACACCGCTTTACTTCCTGATAGGCTCATCTGTCGGCAACGTGCTGCTCGATCTGCTGTTTGTGGCGGTGTTCAGGTGGGGCGTTGCAGGTGCGGCGTGGGCGACCTTCATAGCACAGGGGGTATCCTGTCTGCTGTCGCTGTATGTTATATTCAAAAAGCTCAGAGAAATAGAAACGCCTGAAAAAGCGCCGCTGTTTTCATGGGCGATGCTCGGCAAGGTGTCGGCGTATGCGATACCGAGCATTTTACAGCAGAGCTTTGTGTCTGTCGGCAATATCTTCATTCAGGGGCTTGTCAACAGCTACGGCAAGAGCGTTATCGCAGGATACAGCGCCGCTATAAAGCTAAACACCTTTGCCGTCACTAGCTTTTCGACTATGGGCAATGCCCTCTCGGGATTTGTCGCCCAGTGCTACGGCGCAGGAAATGTAAGGCGCATAAAAGCTGGCTTTCGTGCCGG
This sequence comes from Ruminococcus sp., assembly GCA_017470535.1. Taxonomy (GTDB): domain Bacteria; phylum Bacillota; class Clostridia; order Oscillospirales; family Ruminococcaceae; genus NK3A76. The sequence goes on from JAFUYP010000030.1 coordinate 665, forward strand.
CATCGTAATGGCGCTTATCGTGTCTGTACCGTTCATACTATGCTACTTCCTGCTGCCTGATGCTATGATGAGCATATTCATAGACCGTGAGGGCGGCGAGGCGGTAATGGCTACCGGCAGAGAGTTCCTGCGGATAGTCGCACCGTTCTACACGGTAGTCGGCATAAAGCTCATGGCAGACGGGCTTCTGCGTGGCACTGGAATGATGCCGCTGTTTATGGCGACGACATTCTCAGACCTGATACTCAGGGTGATACTGGCGTTCGTGCTGTCACACAGGCTGGGCGAAGCAAGGGGCATATGGCTGTCGTGGCCGATAGGCTGGTGTACGGCTATGGTGCTGTCGCTTACATTCTACCTGTTCACGATGCGGCACATACGAAAGCTGTTTGCAAACAGACAGACTCAGGGAGTACCGCAATAAATCAAAGTGTAAAAAACTTATCATTCATTTTGAACAAAATGACGAAAATGTTTGAAAAATCATAAAATATACCGGAATATGTTGAATTTTGGCGTAAAATATGCTATAATCAACTTACTTAATTAATTGGCGAAAGGAATGAAGAAAAATGTTTAAGAAGTTTTTTACTGAATTCAAGGAATTTGCTTTAAAGGGCAATGTAATGGACATGGCTGTCGGTGTTATCATCGGTGCTGCGTTCGGTACTATCGTTACCTCGCTTACCGATAATTTCATCAATCCGCTCATTGCAGTAGTTACCGGCGGTGCTGAGAAGGACGAGAACGGTGTTATGCAGGTAGTCGGCGGCAAGTTCACTATCAAGGGCGTTGATTTCAACTATGGTTCATTTATCTCCGCAGTTGTTAATTTCCTTGTTGTAGCACTGGTGCTTTTCCTTGTACTCAAGGCTATAAATGCAGCATCTACCGCAGCTGCGAACGCAGCAGCAGCTCTTGCTAAGAAGGAAGCTGAGGAAGAGGCTGAGGAAGCTGCTGAGCAGACAGCAGAAGAAAAGCTGCTCGTTGAGATCCGTGATCTTTTAGCAGCTCAGAACAAGGCTGATGACAAAGAGCCTGTCACCAATGCCGAGTGATATAAAATGTAACAGCAAAAGCTGCCGGTAATACGGCAGCTTTTTTTGTGCTGTATCGTTATGCCAAGGCAACACCGCACAAAGATTGCGGTACAGATACGCAGTCAGATTTTTTGTCAGATTGCCTAAATTTGCCGCAGGAATACTAACGTATTTCAAGGTAAATTTAGGTAATATGACGGAAAATGTGCAAGTAGATGTGCCGCAAAGCCCTCAGGCGGTCTTTGTGCGGTGTTGCCCCAATACTCAGACATAAAAAAGCGCCCCTTGCGGAGCGTTTTCTTATTATTCAGCGTTAGCCTCGATGTACTTAACTATATCGCCTACTGTCTTCATGTTAGCAACGTCCTCATCGGGGACCTCGATGTCGAATTCCTCCTCGATAGACATTACAAGATCAACTACGTCAAGTGAATCAGCGCCGAGATCGTCGGTAATTGATGCGTCCTGTGTAACAGCATTCTCGTCAGCATCAAGCTGATCAATGATGATCTCCTTAACCTTGTCAAATATCATTACAAATACCCTCCTATCAATAGTAATAAATATATTGAAAGCGTGAAACGCTGTCAACCTTTATCAGCTTCGGTGAACTCACCTATCACCCTAAACTTATTATAGCGTTCTTCGAGCAATTCGTCAAGCCCTTTTTTTAATTTTCTTTTGAGCGCTGCACCGATATACTCCTTTATGAACGCTGCCGCCGCTTCCTTATCGGTATGTGCGCCCTCGCCGGGTTCTTTTATCACACAGTCGCACACGCCGAGCTTTTTAAGATCAGATGCCGTTATCTTCATAATGTCAGCAGCTTCCCTCTCACGGCTTGCGTCCTTCCAGAGTAAGCTTGCAAAGCCACGGGGCGAGATGACCGAGTAGATAGCGTTTTCAAGCATCGCCAGCTCGTCGCACACGCCGAGCGCCAGAGCGCCGCCTGAGCCGCCCTCACCGAGTATAATGGAAATTATCGGCGTTCTGAGTGTCATAAACTCCATTATATCACGGGCTATCGCTTCGCCCTGACCCCTCTGCTCAGCCTCAACGCCGCAGAATGCACCTGCTGTGTCGATAAGGCATATCACCGGTCTTTTAAACTTCTCAGCCTGTCTTGCGAGCCTCAGAGCCTTTCTATACCCCTCGGGGTGGGGCATACCGAAATTCGATGCCTTGTTTTCTTCTAAGTTCCTGCCCTTGACCTGCGCTATGACCGTCACCGGCGTACCCTTAAAGTACCCGATACCGCCCTTTATCGCACCGTCGTCGCCGTACAGTCTGTCACCGTGCAGCTCGAAAAAGTCATCAAATATCAGCGGTATATAATCATTTACCGTAGGTCTGCCCTTTTTCCTTATTATATCAAGCATATCGCTCGCTGTTACGTTCATACGCTGCCACCTCCGTCTGAGTCGTGAAGTGCAAGCAGATGAGCAAGCGTTCTTCTCATTTTCTTTCTGTCAACTATCATGTCAACAAAGCCGTTTTCAAGCATGAACTCCGCACTCTGGAACTCATCGGGCAGCTTCTGCTTTATAGTGCCCTCGATAACACGCCTGCCTGCAAAGCCTATAAGCACCTTCGGCTCGGCGATGATTATATCGCCCAGTGATGCAAACGATGCCGTAACGCCGCCTGTTGTCGGGTCTGTCATGACTGTTATATACAAAAGCCCTGCTTCGTTATGCCTTGCGACTGCGCCGCTGGTCTTTGCCATCTGCATAAGGGAAACTATGCCCTCCTGCATTCTCGCACCGCCTGACGCTGTAAATGCTATCACCGGCAGCCTATTGGCAGTAGCATACTCAAACGCCCTTGTTATCTTCTCGCCCACTACCGAGCCCATAGACGCCATTAGAAAATGCGAATCCATGACGATGATAACGACCTCACGGTTCCTTATCCTGCACTTTCCTGTAACGACAGCATCCTCAAGCCCTGTGCGGTCACGCAGCTTCTGCTGCTTTTCCTCATAGCCGGGGAAATTTATCGGGTTCTTTGAGAGCATACCCTTATCAAATTCGACCAGGCTGCCCTTGTCGATAGTTATATCAAGCCTTTCTCTCGCCGTAAGACGTGAGTGGTAGTTGCAGTTTACGCATACCTTGCCGTTTGCATTGAACTCCTCCGAGAATGAAACTGTACCGCATCTCGGGCATTTAAACAAAAGGTCTGTTGGTATATCGGGCTTTTTAGCGTTATTGTCCTCGGGAGAAACGCTGCCCCAGCGCTTTCTTACAACAGAGAATACATTCATACTTAGTATCTGACCTCCGCATGATTTTTGGGAGAAAAACACTCCACATATCTATTTTACAAGCTAAGTGCCTGCTTGTCAATAGGTTTTTAAAATGTTTACAATTATTATTTCTTTATTGTCGATAAGTGAAGTTTTATGCGCACGCCCCCTGCGGCAGACAATAAAAAAGAAGGAACACCGGATAAATACATCGCCGCTGTCAATGCTTTGATAATTATCCCCGGTCATTCCTTCATGTGCTGCCTTTATCAGATAAGCGGTGTACGGTTAAGATAGCCGTTATCGTACTCGCCGCTCCTGAATGCCTGCGTGCCTATCAGCTTCAACTGGAAGTCTATATTCGTACTTACTCCCTCTACCACGAACTCGGACAGCGCCCAGTTCATACGCTTTATCGCCTGCTCTCTCGTATCGGCATGGACGATGAGCTTTGCTATCATCGAATCGTAGTACGGTGAGATCTCAAGCCCCTGATATGCCGCACTGTCTACCCTGACACCAAAGCCGCCGGGTGTGTGCAGAGTTTCTATGACGCCCGGTGACGGACGGAAGCCCTGCTCGGGGTTCTCAGCGTTGATACGGCACTCTATCGCATGGCCTGTCATCTTTATGTCTTCCTGCTTGATATCGAGCTTTTCGTTAGCCGCTATCCTTATCTGACGGCTGACGATATCAATGCCCGTTACCTCCTCGGTTATCGGATGCTCGACCTGTATACGGGTATTCATCTCCATAAAGAAGAAATCACCGTTCTTGTCAAGCAGAAATTCTATCGTGCCTGCGTTTGTGTAGCCTGCTGCCTTTGCAGCCCTGCAAGCCGCCTCGCCCATTCTCCTGCGAAGGTCGTCGTCTACTGCCGGGGAGGGCGTTTCTTCAAGCACCTTCTGGTTTCTTCTTTGCATGGAGCAGTCACGCTCGCCCAAATATACTACATTGCCGAAATTATCCGCAAGTATCTGTATCTCTACATGGCGAGGGTTCTCGATAAATTTTTCTATATACACCTCGTCGTTTCCAAAGCACGCCAGCGCCTCGGTCTTTGCGACCCTCATCTGCTCGGCAAGCTCCTCCTCGGAGTGTACTATCCTTATGCCCTTGCCGCCGCCGCCTGCCGATGCCTTTATCATAACAGGGTAGCCTATGCGCCTTGCAAGATCCTTGGCGTACAGCTCGTTTCTTACCGAGCCGTCAGAGCCCATTATTACAGGCACGCCCGCTTCCTTCATCGTTTCCTTTGCCTGCGCCTTGTCGCCGAGCATGGCTATCGCCTGCGCCCGGGGACCTATAAAGGTTATGCCGCACTTTTCGCAGTACCCTGCAAACGCCGCATTCTCGGACAAAAACCCGAAGCCCGGGTGTACTGCATCTGCGCCTGTCACCTCACACGCCGCTATGAGCGCTTTCATATTCAGGTAGCTGTCCTTGCTCTGCGCCGGACCTATACACACCGCCTCATCGGCTATCTGCGCATGGAGCGCATTTGCATCAGCGGTGGAGTAGACTGCAACTGTATGTATGCCAAGCTCTCTGCACGCACGGATTATCCGCACGGCGATCTCGCCACGGTTGGCTATCAAAACCTTTTTAAACATAAAGAATCTCCCTTATTTTATCGCAAAAGTTATCTCAGCCTTTACAGCCATCTGTCCGTCAACGGAGGCTACTGCCTTTCCTACACCGATAGGACCCTTGACCTTGATTATCTCGACCTCTATATCGAGCTTGTCGCCCGGCACTACCTGACGGCGGAACTTGCAGTTATTGATGCCGCCGAAAAAGCCTATCTTGCCCTTGTTCTCTTCAAGTGCGAGCAGCGCCACAGCGCCTGCCTGAGCGCACATCTCGACCATGAGCACGCCCGGTGTCACGGGGTATTCGGGGAAATGCCCCCTGAACCAGAAATCGTCCTCTTTGATGTATTTCGTAGCCTTGACACGCTTGCCGACTTCAAGCTCATTTACCTCGTCTATCAGCAAAAACGGATCACGGTGCGGTATTATTTCTTTTATCTGTTCTTTATCAAGTACAACTGACATAAGTTTTATTCCCTTTCATTTATTTACTAAGGAGCAAGGATACGTCAGCCGATTATCATTACCGGCTGGTCAAACTCAACGCTGTCGCCGTTGTTTACAAGTATCTGCTTGACTACACCGTCAAAATCGGACTGTACCTCGCTCATGACCTTCATGCTCTCGATTATGTAGATAACGTCGCCTTTTTTAACAGGATCGCCGACCTTCACAAAAGGCTCGGAATCAGGCGAGGGTGCTGAGTAGAATGTACCCACGATAGGTGCTTTTGCAACGCTGCCCGACTCTGTGGACTTTGGTGCATCGCTCTGAACGGCTGCCTGCGGTGCAGGCGGCATCATACCGCCCTGAAAGCCCATAGGCGGCATCGGCATCGGAGGCGGAGGGAGCTTCTTGCCCTTGATAGTGAGCTTTGTGCCGTTATCGTCCTCGATCGCTATTTCGGAAAGATCCTTGCTGTTTACTATGTCGGCAAGTCTTTCAATATTCTCAAATGTAAAATCAAAACCGAGCTTTGACATTGTATTTTCTCCTTTACAGTCAGTCTTCAAATTTCTTTATGCAGATAGTGGCGTTATGTCCGCCGAAACCTAATGAGTTGGAAAGTGCGCCCTTTATCTCTGTCCGGCGGTTGCCCTCTGTTACATAGTCAAGGTCACATTCCGGGTCGGGGGTCTTGTAGCCGAGCGTTTTGTGGATAAAGCCCTCTTTTACGGAAAGCGCCGTAACGATAGCTTCAACTGCGCCGGCAGCGCCTAAGAGATGTCCTATCATGCTCTTGGTGGAGTTTATAGCTGTCTTTCTTGCAGCGTCCTCGCCGAGTGCGAGCTTGATAGCGGTGGTTTCATACTTGTCGTTAAGACCTGTGGAGGTGCCGTGTGCGTTTATGTAGTTTACCTCCTCGGGCTTCAAGCCTGCTTCCTCGTAGGCACACTTCATAGCATACGCCGCAGCATCACCTGTCGGAGAGGGGCTTGTCATATGGTAAGCATCGCCCGATGCACCGTAGCCTGCTATCTCTGCGATGATGTTCGCACCCCTTGCCTTTGCGTGCTCGTATTCTTCAAGACACAGCATCCCCGAGCCTTCGCCCAGAACAAAGCCCTGTCTGTTAAGGTCAAACGGAGTCGATGCCGTATCAAGTGTTTCTGCACGGGAGAGTGCTTTCATGTTATTAAAGCCGCTGAGCGCAAATCTTGAAATGCACGCCTCCGAGCCGCCTGCAAGCGCTACATCAAGGTAGCCGTCCTTTATCTTGCGGAAAGCCTCGCCGATAGCGTGTGTACCGGACGCACAGGCAGTGGTCGTACAGAAGTTATCGCCCTTGAAGCCTGTCTGCATAGCGACAGTACCGGCTGCCATATTGCCTATCATCATCGGGATAAAGAACACCGATACCTTGTCAGGCTTTTCGTTGAATTTGGTGACTTCCTTTTCGGTCATGTTAAGACCGCCGATGCCGACACCAACTATAACGCCTGCACGGTAGGGGGAAACATCGGAAAAGTCCGTGCCTGCCATTGTAAGTGCCTGCTTTGCAGAGCATACCGCAAACTGCGTAAAGCGGTCAAGGCGCTTTGCTTCCTTTTTGTCGATGTACTCACCCGGGTCAAAGTCCTTTACTGCGCCTACTATCTTTACCGGGAAATCAGACGTATCAAACTGGTCTACAAAGGAAAGACCTATCTTGTTCGCCTTGATGTTCTCCCAGAATTCCTGTGTGTTCTTGCCGAGAGGGTTTATCGTACCCATTCCCGTGATTACTACTCGTCTGCTCATAGAAGTTCTCCTTTCAGTTGCAGGATCGCCGCTGTGCGGCTGCCGGAGACAAAATACTGTCTGCCCCGGCTCTGTGGATCAATAGAATTATGAAATATTAGATTTTTGTCGTCAATAGTCATTCAGAAGTTTCATGGTTTCGCCTTGCGAGATCGGCTTTCCCCGAAAGCCGAAATGAAACTTCGCTTTATCCGCCAAGGGGTTTCAAGGAAGTTTCGCTCTGCGAAACTTCACGCTATCCGCCTTCGGCGGATAGCCGTTACATCATTATACCGCCCGAGATCTCAATGACCTGACCGGTGACATATGCAGCGTCCTTTGATGCTAAAAACGATACAACGCCTGCTATGTCCTCGACCTCACCGAAACGCTTCATGGCTATCTGGGCAAGCATAGCGGACTTCTGCTCGTCTGTCAGCTTGTCGGTCATGGGGGTCTTGATAAAGCCCGGCGCTACTGCGTTACAGGTTATGCCACGGGAGCCAAGCTCCTTTGCGACCGTCTTTGTCATGCCGATGATAGCTGCCTTTGTAGCGGAATAGTTCATCTGCCCGGGGTTGCCGTATATGCCTGCTACCGACGCTAAATTGATTATCCTGCCCGACTTCTGGCGCATCATCACAGCACCTGCGAAACGGCACATATTGAATACGCTCTTCTGATTTACCGCAACTACACTGTCGTACTGCTCCTCGCTCATTCTCGCTAAAAGACCGTCACGGGTGATGCCTGCATTGTTTACAAGCACGTCTATGCTGCCAAAGCGCTCTTTTACCGCCTTGACTGTCTTTTCGCTCTGCTCAAAGCTCGACACGTCGCAGATAAACACCTCGCACTCTGCGCCTGTCGCCTTTATCCTGTCTACTATGTCGTTGTCCTCAAAGCTCTTCTCGCTTATGTCGTTGAGGGCTATATTAAAGCCGTCCTGTGCGAGCCTTAAAGCTATCGCCGCACCTATGCCCCTTGCAGAGCCTGTGATAAATGCTGTTGCCATTGATATGTCCTCCGTTATTCCTTTATATAGTCTGCTATTATGTCATACCAGAAATCAGCGAGCTTCTTGTAGCCCTCCTCACTCGGGTGAACGCCGTCATAAAGGTCTGCCTTCGTGATCGCTGAATGTGCGTCTGCAAGCTCTATGTTCTTGCCCTCGCCCTTTTTCTTTTCAACCACTGCCTTTACCTGCTCGTTATAATCAGCTACGCACTGATCCATTTTTTCGGCAGTGTATGTTTCCTGATCTATGTATGTGTCATTGTCGCCGTCAGCATCGGGTATCTTTGCATCTGCGTCCATGTCGGGTATCGTCGCCAGGAAAAGCATACCGTCCTCCGGCAGATATGAAAGCACCACGTCTACGAGCGCTTCGAGCCTCTCCCCTGCCTTGTCAAGCTCGTAGTAGCTAAGCAGGTCGTTAGTACCTACCATAAGCGTAACTACATCGGGCTTGTCAGCTTCGAGGCGTTTTTCTGCGATGTTCATAAGACCCATTCTTGTGCCTGTTATCGACTGCATTATCCTGTCGATGGAATAGCCCGTATAGCCCTCATGCTCGTTGTCGTAGCACTCGCCGCCCTTGTTCCTGCCGACGAAATCCACATACTGCGACAGGGAGTTCTCTTCGAGCTTGTTGCAAAGAAACGTTCTGTATCCGCCCGGCAGCCAGAAGCCGTCCGTTATGGAATCGCCGAAGGTCATGAGCTTTATGCTTTTATAGGTTGCCTGCTCTGCCCCGCTGCTGTCTGCTGACTGTGAAGAAGACGCATCAGCCGCACTTTCAGCTGATGTGCTGTCTGCCGATGATGACGATGACGAGCTGTCACCGCAGGCAGTGAACATTGATGCTGCAAGAACGAATGCTAAGATCATAGAAAGTTTTTTCATAATATTACTCCTTTACAAGAACTTGTCCTTTACAAGTGTTTCAAACCAGGATCTGCCTATTTTTTCATACCCCTCTTCACTCGGGTGAACGCCGTCGTGGAGCAGGGTCTTGTCTATCACGCTGTTTATATCCGCAAGCCTTACATCATAGCCCTCGTGTTTAAGGTATGACACGGTAAGTCTTATATGGGCGTTGAAGTCATCAACGAGCCTGTCTATGCTCTCACAGGTAAAATGCTCGCCCGGTATGAATGTATCATCATTTGCGTCCATATAAGGTATAGTTGCGATATAGAGAGTGCCGCCGTTCATGCCGAGGATGATATTTCTTGCAAGCGTCATGAGCCTGTTGCCTGCGTCCTCCGGCTTGTAGATGCTAAGCACATCGTTTGTACCTATCTGCAAAAGTGTAACGTCCGGCGTACAGCTTTTGAATATCTCATCAAGCATTGATGCGATACCCATTCTGCCGCCTGTAACGCTCTCGGATATATTCTCGATAGAGAAGCTCGAAAAGCCGCAGTGTGCATCGTTATAGCAGTCACCGCTATGGTTTATGCCGACAAATTCCACCTTATCCTGCTTGCCTGCCTGCTCGATAAGCCTGCACAGTGTAGTTCTGTATCCGCCCGGCAGCCAGAACCCGTCTGTCATCGAGTCACCCATACACATGATCTTCATATTAAGTTCTCCTTTTTGCTGTCTTTTTCTTTTTTATCTTTTTACTTGTTCAGCAGCTCCTCCGCCTGGCTGAACATCTCCTCTATCATATCCTTTGCAGGCTCTGTTTTCTTTACCAGTCCTGCTATCGCACCGCACAAAAACGAGCCTTCTTCAAGGTTGCCGTCCTGCACAGCCTTTCTCAGTGACCCGAGCGTTATCTGCTCAAACTCATCGGGTGTCAGCGAGCCGTCCTTCTCGCCGTTTGCAAGACGCTTTGAGAATTTCGTCTTTACATTCCTGCACGGGTGTCCTGTGTATCTGCCTGTAACGATGCTGTCTGTATCTTTCGCACCGACCACAAGGTCTTTATATGTCTGATGCACCTGACATTCATCTGCCGCCAAAAACCTCGTTCCCAGCTGCACGCCCTCAGCGCCCAGCATGAACGCCGCAGCAATACCTCTGCCGTCAGCTATGCCGCCTGCCGCTATGACAGGTATCTCCAGGGCATCGACCACCTGCGGCACCAGGCACATGGTGGTATTCTCACCGATATGACCGCCGCTCTCCGTGCCTTCTGCCACAACTGCATCAGCACCTGCACGCTCCATTCTCTTAGCAAGTGCCACCGACGGGATAACAGGTATCACCTTTATGCCTGCTTCCTTCCACGCCGCCATGAACTTTCCGGGGTTACCGGCACCCGTTGTTACAACAGGGACCTTTTCATCTATAACGAGCTGTGCCAGCTCCTCGGCGTTTGGTGACATGAGCATTATGTTCACGCCGAACGGCTTGTCGCCGACTGCCGCCTTTGTGAGCCTTATCTGCTCTCTTAAATAGTCTATCGGCGCAGAGCCGCCTGCTATCAGACCCAAACCCCCTGCATTGGATACCGCAGCTGCGAGCGTATGCTCAGCTATCCACGCCATACCGCCCTGTATTATCGGGTACTTTATCCCGAGAAGGTCTGTTATCCTTGTTTTTGTGGTAGTCATTGTCTTTTTACTCCTTTATAGTAGTTTTCTATCGAATATCTTTCAAGGTCAAGGTGATGCTCACCGTTTTTCATGCAGGAATACTCCTTTGTAATGACCGTCACACATTCGGCTATAAATTCCTCTATCAGCTCTTTTGTAAAGTGCATAAGCTCCCCCGGCTCGTCGTCAAAGTCGCCCTTCATATCCTCAAGCCACTTGTCCGATGTGAAATCAAAGCGTCTGTATATGTCCTCGTTTTCTATCCCCTCAGGCACTGTCGGCAGCGTAAGGGAATACTTTTTTACAAGATACGGGTTGAGCCTGTGGTAGTCCCGATAAAGCTCGTCGAGCAGCTCACGCTCGCCACGGCGCTTTAAAAGACCAACTCTATAATAAAGGTACTGTCTGAAAATATCGTCCTCTATCAGATGAAAGTAATACCCCAGATAGAGCATATCGGAAAGCTTATCCTTATAATCGCTGTAAAACGCTAAGAAGTCGTAGGTCTTTCTTCCGCTTTCAAGCAGAGTGTAAAAGTGCGTCTGCTGTTTGAGCGGCAGGCGTATGTCATAGTCGCCCATTATCATATCGGGCAGCATATGCCCGAAATAAAACCTATCGGTATCCTTTATATCAAGCTCTGCCGCAAGCGCACCTGCCACGGCAAGATGTATCATTCTCGAAGCCATTTTTATTACTCATTCATAAAGTCAAAGTGTCTGCGGTAGCGCTTAGGGATAGTTATGTCAGCGCTTATACCAAGCTCTGCAAGAGCATTCTCTGCGGCACTCATACCGTCTTTATAAAAACGCTCTATCCTGCGCCCTTTATCCGCTATGCCCTTATAATCGGGAGGACACACGAATGTCCAGTCTGCGCCGTCCTTATCCGCCACAAAGCGGAAAAACCGGTCGATCTGTCTTGATCCAAAGCCTGCACTTTCAAGCAGCAGATGATGCTCGGCATATTCATCTATACCGCCTGCTATCATAACGCTCTCATCAAAAGCTATCAGCACAAGCACCGGCTCGTTGTCAGCTATCAGTGATCTTACCGTCTGCTCGTGTGGCAAAAACATTTTCTGCATATCAGTATTCAAATATCACAGCCGCATAGGTAAGACCGCCGCCGAAGCCCACAAAGCAGACCTTGTCGCCACGCTTTATCCTGCCCTCTGCGACTGCATCGCAGAACGCTATCGGGATAGAGGCGGAGGACGTATTGCCGTAGCGGTCGATGTATACGACCATTTTGTCCATTGAAACGCCTAAGTTCTTAGCGGCAGTTTCGATTATCCTGACATTTGCCTGATGAGGTACTATCGCATCAAGCTCGTCGGGGGTCATGCCTGCTTTTTCGCAGGCGTGCTTTACCGCATCGGGCAGCGCCTTTGTTGCGAATTTATATACCTCCTTGCCGTCCTGTGCAAAGAAGTATTCCTTTGTATCAGGCATACCCATATCAAATTCTTCCTTGTTAGTACGGAAGACGTTCTCGCTTTTGAGCGCACGGGAAACGAGGAACTTAGCACCGTTTCCGTCCGCACCGAGGTATGATGACCAGAGGGTGTCCCTGTTCCTTTCAAGTACGAAAGCCGCCGCACCGTCACCGAAAAGTATGCAGCTCGACCTGTCGGTATAATCGACAAACTTTGAAAGCTCCTCGGTGGCTACGAGCAGCACCGTGTCAACGCCGTCCTCGCTCTGGAGGTATCTTTTCGCCATATCAAGACCATAGTCAAACCCTGTGCAGGCGCAGTTTATGTCGATAGCCATTGAGCCGGCAGCACCTATCTCACGCTGAATGAGTGCCGCCTCCGAAGGCGTATAAAAATCGGGCGTGCAGGTAGATACTATTATAAGGTCAACATCAGCCGCCGTGATGCCTGCATCAGCAAGCGCCTTCTCTGCTGCCTTTGCGCCTAAGTAATAGTTAGGCTCGCCGTTTGTGATATGGCGTGTCTTTATACCTGTGCGCTGAGTTATCCACTCGTCACTTGTATCCACTATCTTTGAGAACATCTCATTGTCTGCGATAAGCTCCGGAACGAAGCTGCCTGTGCCTTTTATATGTACTCCGTATGTATTCACTGTTTCCTCCTGAAAAGTTCTTGTAAACCATTTACTATTATGTTATAATGTATTTACAGCAAAAGACGTCGGATTTTGTAAAATATTTTAACGTTTTGAATTCACACTATAACATATTAATTATACCGCTAAAAGCGTTTTTCGTCAAGCAGTTTTTATGAATAAATATAATAATGCGCACAAAAGATATAACTGATATTATCAAACGTGCAGAATTTGGACAAACAGACAAAATCCATTGACAAATCACAAATATCAGGGAGGTAATTTTATGTTGACAGGCGACCCGTATAAATTCGGATTTCTTATAGAGAAGGTAGATGACTGGGTGTATGAGCCGTATGTAAACGGGCTGATGTTTTTATTCTTAAACGGGCAGGGGTATCCGGATACGCTGACGACCACGACACTCAGCGCCGAGCTGCCGGAGCTGCTTGATGATGACTCACCGCTTGTAAGCCCCAGAGAGGACAAGGAGCTTTATAATATGGAAAGCGAGGAAAGGTTCGAGCTGCTTGCAAGGCTCACATACCCCGAGAGTATCGAAAAGAAAAGCGACTTATCCTTTGTAGTGCCGTTTCACGAGATAAACGATTCGGGCTATGCGGTATTCACGATAAGCGACGGGAGCGATGTGATAGTTTCGGTCGGCAAGTGGGACGGCGGCAGGCTGCTGCAAATAGACGAGAGAGAAGTCTCCGGCAGAGAGTATAAAAACGTCATTGCCGGGCTTAAAAGATTCTACAATGAAATAAGCGGAGATAAGAAAAAGAGCGCTGCGAAAGTAAAGCTGCGCAAGGTAATAAAATAAAGAGCGTCCTGACTTTGCGGTCGGCATTGCAAAAGAATATTTAAAAAATTTTTTCCCCCTGCAAGGAATGGGCAGGCTCAGACGTATTATTAGTGAAAAAAGTTCAGGGAAGTGGTAAGGATATGACAAACGAACAAATGGTATCCTGCTATGATGAGTTTTTTGAAATGGTATGGCGTGTATGCTACGTTGAATTATCCGGCAGACAGCAGGACGTTGAGGACGCAGTGTCCGATACGTTTTTAAAGCTGCTCAAAAGCTGCAATATAGAGAGTTCAGAACGTGAGCATATTAAAGCATGGCTGATAGTCACCGCACAGAATACCTGCCGCTCGCTGCTTAGGCGTGCGTACAGAAAGGTCGTCAGCTTAGAGGACTACATAAGCGTAAACGGCGAGCCGGAGGACAGTCAGATATTGTCCTCGGAGCTGTCGCAGGCGCTTGACGGGCTTTCTGACAACGAGCGTGACGCTGTTGTGCTGCATTACTATTTCGGATACTCGGGAGCAGAGATAGCAGATCTTAAAAACGTGGCGGAGAATACCGTCTATTCATGGCTGAGCCGTGCAAGAAAACGGCTTGAAAAACTTTTGGAAGGAGGCGATTGATATGGATATGAAGGAAGAAAGATTAAAGATGCTCATATCATCAGAGCTTGACCGTATCATGCCGCCGCCCGGAGCAAAGGAGCGCATACTCAGAGAAAGGCTGTCAAAGCAGGACGATGCCCCAGGTGAGGAGAGCCTCACCACATCGGAATTAGCGATAATAGAGGACAAAAGATCAGATATAACGCCCCCGGTAAAGGCAGAGCAGGAGCAAGAAAAAGAAAAGGATCTCTTTACTCTGCCGGAGGGCGGCACTACAAAGGGCGCTGCGGTAAGGCAGCATGGCAGGCATTTTTACATTTTTGCGGCGGCTGCTGCCTGCGTGGCTGTGGCGATACTCGGTGTATTCGTGTTCGGGCTGTTTAACAGCAAGAACAAGGTGCAGACCGACAGCACGGCGGCGAACGACTTCAAGGAGAAGATATTTGAGGACAACACCTCCAATCTCTATGACTACCTGTGCAGGGACGAAGACGACACCGCAGGCAAGGCAAGCCACATCTACACGTTAGGTGACAAGCTGCTCATAACAGGCAGCGATAACGGCACGGTACTGCTAAGCACCGATTATAAGGAGCTTGTGCGCACCGACAAGAAGATAGAGGGCAATTTCCTCACAGGCGAACTGAACATGGCTCAGACCAACGAAAATGGTGAAAGATTCTATTCAGACGAATCTATAATAGTTACCTATGAGTATATAGAAGACACCGAGGTTGACGGCAAAAACAAGATAATTTTCAGAGGGTATGACCTTGACACCTTAGAGGAGGTCGAAGACATACACACCGAGATAGAAACTACCGACTACGCCGTAAACGCCGACATGATAAGCTGCAATGTCATAAAAGACGACAGGCTCACCGATGTCAAGGACTTTGAGTTTGAAAATGAGCCAAAGGAAAAATACATGGGCTTCAGCTTTGTGTTCACGCTTCGCTATTACAACAGCTCAGCCGCTGACGAAAGCTCGCTCTACATCATAAAGGCAGGCGCTAAAAAGGCTAAAATGCTGTATACGATGAACAACGACCTTATGAAGAAAAAGGGCGATAAAACACAGTGCACATACTATATGGAATACGCATTCCGTGAAATGATAGCGCCCGGAGAATATGAGAATATGTACATCGTTTACAGCAGGACTCCGCTTGAGGTCGATGAAACGAGCCAGATGTACAAAAAGACCTTCTATGTGGCAGCGTTAAGCCTTACAAGCGGCAAGCTGTCTCAGAGCTATGAGATAGCGACCGTTGACGCTGCCGCTGCGTCAGTGCCGTTTAATAAGTGGTTCGATACGACCGAGAATGATCTTTCGTTTATCAACAAGACCACGGGCGTTACGTTCAGTTTCTTTATCAGTGACATACTTGACGAGAGCAGGGTGAATGCTGCCTGGCACGGCAACTCGTTCAGAATCACCGATCAGGACTGGGACGGTGCATTCGCAAGGTACTCATACGGTATCCTTCAGGGGGATTATTATTTATCATCCGTGGAATACTATGACGGCAAGCAGTTTACAGAAGAGCTGTATGAAAAGTTTATGGAAGAAGGCAGATTTGACGAAAACAGCGACAACTGTGTATACAACGATCCGCTGTACTCCGTAAAGGAGGAGCGTGTGTATGAGTACACCTGCTGCACTGCAAAGACGATATACGACGAATCGGGCAAGCCCATGGAAACAAGGATATACACAGGCTACAGCGCATTCCACACTCCTGAATCCAGCGTCTGCTATGTTGTAGACGATGCCGCCGTCAACATAAGCGACGGCAACGCATTCTTAGACCAGAAAAACGGTATTGTCTACACTCCCGAAGGAGTTTACAAAACACAAATGAGATAATGAGATAAGCACTATACTCATCTTTCCTACATTCTTCTTTGAAAAGGGCTCTGCGGAAAACCTCCGCAGAGCCTTTGATCTTCCCATAACAAAACGCCCCCGACACCGGGGGCGTTAAGTTTTTGTGTTTTCAAGATGTAAAATTTCAGCGAATGAACTTCTTTGCCTTGTTGACGATGCTCCTGTCATTGTCATAGGCAAGCACACTGCCTGCACGGTCGATCTCCACCCACTTGATCTCGGCGATCTCTTCCTCCTGCGGAACATAGTCGGTATTCTTAGCCTTTGCTATGAAATACACCACTATCTTCTGAGTGTCCTTTTTCGGAGAATAGCTTACCGTTTCCCTGAACGTGGGGTCAAGATTGACATCAATGCCTGTTTCCTCAAGTATCTCACGCTTTGCAGTTTCTACCTCAGTTTCATCACCCTCGACATGACCCTTTGGGAAGGACCAGTGGCCGCTGTTTACATGCTTGATAAGTAAAATTTCCGTGTTGCCATGGTATTTTCTGTATACGATAGCGCCACAGGACTTCTCATGCAGCATATAAATTATTCCTTTCGTTTTAGTTACATTGATAACATTATACCACATAATTCGTCATTTGTCCATAGTCTGAAAGAAATTAAGGCTTGATTTATGCAATATGCACAAATAGCATGAGGATAATAGTCAATCCATAAATCCTATCTTGATAGTATCAAACGGCAGAGCCTCGCCCTTGCTCTTGGTTATCGGCAGCTTCTGCTCTTCTGTAAAGCCTATCGTTTCGCCCGGGTTAAGGGTGACATCTTCAAGTATCACATACTCGGCTATCGACGTAAGGAAGGAATATAGCTCGCCCGGCTGTGCATTTGAGCCAAGCACCTCTATCTCGTCCTTGCCGAAATACTTCATTCCGGCAGTATAGCCCGAGAGCTTTCCGCCCTCTGTAAGATACATACCCACATGAATGACCACCGGCGTCGGGAACTCGCCGTGGTTCATGATGCTTGCCACCTTTTTGTAATAGCTGCTCTCATATACTGTGGGGTATTTATAGATACCTATCGTGTTTTTGAGCGTCAGCATCGCAGCTGCGACCTTTGTGAATACCTCCGCCTGCTCTGTCTTTGTGCCGTTTTTGGACATTATCGCAATAAGGCAGTGCGCCTTGTGCTTTGCGACCTCGGCAGCTGCGTCCTTCCAGACCACGCTGTTTTTAGCGCACTCCTCCGCTTCACAGTCAGGGACAGGGTTTGGCATGAGCGAGCAGGCAACAAGGAAGTCATTCACACGCATGACCACCGTGCCGTCCTTTACCTCGTCGTCTGAGATTTTCAAGTGCCACTCCTCTGTAAGTGCGTGGCGGAACCTCGGCCAGTCGAGATTGGCGTCGGTAAGAAGCACAAAGCCCATCATATTATCGGGCGTGAGCTTCATATCATTTTCGTTTATATCAGCCATTTCTATTACCTCCGTAATGCTTGATAAAAACATTATAGCATATTTTTATGTATTAATCAAGCACTGGGAATATCAATTTGTCAAGCGCTTTCCACAGCAGCTTTTTTATGTGTTTTTGGCAGACCCTTTCCTGCAAGGCTGATAGTATGTATCTGCCTGAAAGTCTCTGCATATTTTTTTGCATATTCATCAAAGCGCTCAGGCTCGTTCATCATCTTTTTGCCGACGACGTCCGCCTTGACCATTTCAAAAACTATGCCGCAGCTCTCCCCCACCCTTACCATGTCATAGGGGATAGCTGTCGGCACGCCGGCAAGATCCAGTGTCAGGCACATCACAAAAAACCGTGCAGGTCAACTGATCTGCACGGTTTATTATTATTTGATCCTCAACTTCCTGACATCAGAGTATTTGCCGTAGTATTTTTTGCCGCCGACTGTTTTATATGCACGCACCTTTACATAATAGGTCTTGGCCTTTTTGAGCGACTTGATAGTTTTTGAAGTCTTAGTGGTACTTACAGACTTAGTCTTGCTGCCTGCAAATTTCTTAGATGTCGAGTATTTTATCTGATAGCCTGTTACGCTGCCTGCGGATTTTTTGAGTGTGACTTTGAGCTGCTTTGTCTTAGGGCTTGTGAGCTTCTTTACAGCTGCCTTTTTGGGCTTGATGATAAATGTCTTGGTGACAGTGCCGGTATAGCTGCCCTTGCCGGTTATGGTGACTATTGCCTTGCCGCAGTTTTTGTTGTTTTTGTAGGAAACGGTGTAGTCGGTGCCGGCTTTGAGGGTCTTGGTGCCGAGCTTGACTACCGGAGCAGGCGTGACAGCCTTGCCGGTATAGACCTTATTCTTTACGGTCACATTCACATTATTCATGTTTATTTTAGCGGATGCAGCTGCCGGCTTACTGCTGTCGAGCAGCTTGTATTTCATGTTTTTATTGACCGCATACTGGTGAGCAACAGAGTCTTTGTAGCAATAAATCGTGACAACGTCTGTGACATGGTAAAAAGCATTATTACTTATAGAGGTAACACTTTTGGGAATAGTTATTTTAGTGAGAGATTTGCAGTTTTCGAAGGCATAATTACCAATAGAAGATACCGAAGAAGGCAGTACAACATTATTGAGACTTGTGCAGCCACTAAAAGCACTTCCTTCTATGGTTTTAAGACCATTAGAAAGATTGAGCGTTTTAAGACCTGTACAGTCCATAAATGCACAACTACAAATTGTTCTGACAGACGCAGGAATATCAATAGATTCAAGACTTGTACAATAATAGAATGTTTCGTATGGTATCTCTACGATTTTATTCGATAAATAAACTTTTTCAAGATTAGAGCATTTTTTAAAAGGACCGTCCCAGTGTGATGAAAGCTTCAGTATCGTATCAGGCATTACTACCTCAACGATGTCATTACAATTATAGTATGATCTTTCTCCAAGAACAGTTACTGCATAGCCATCAATAGTTTCTGGAACTAAAACAACACTTTCATAGCCGCTGTAACCAGTCAGCATTGCTGTTCCGTCACTCTGTACTTCATAAGTATATGAGCCTGATTTCTCCGCCTGTGCCACAATACCGCTCTGTACCGAGAACCCCTCCGGCAATAACGCCGCACCGCCGAAAACCATGCTCAATGCCAAGCCTGCCGAAATAATTTTTTTGAACATAAAAACACCCTTTCTTTATACTATTGACGCATATTTAACACATATTCGTCAAATATTAGTATACCATAGTATTTTTATTTTGTCAAGAATTAGTTTACAATAGTATTGTGATATTTATTTAAAAAGGGTGATGAATGTGTTTAGTGAAAGGATAAAGCAGCTGCGGCTGTCGCTGGGTATCAATCAGGTCGAGTTCGGGCGGCGGCTCGGTGTCAGCAAGCAGTGCATAAGCAACTGGGAAAACGGCAACATTCAGCCGTCGATAGATATGCTCAAAAAGATCGCAGGCACTTTTAAGGTCAGCAGCGATTTTCTTTTAGGTCTTGATGACCTCCGCTCACTTGATGTTACAGCCCTCACCACCGAACAGCTTTTTCACATTCAGGCTCTTATAAATGACATCACGGCAAACAGGTGATACACCGTCCACACCCTTTATGACAGCATGAACCAAAAGAGCTATCCGATCCAATTCAAGGATCAGATAGCTCTTAGCTTTTTGCAAGAAAGAAATGTTGACAAAACGTTGCCATGATAACGATTTGATAATGGCTTTTGGCGTGTTCACGCCCTATTTTTCGGGGCGTTTATTACTCCCACTCGCTCCTTGAACCGTAATCTTAACCAGTTTGAGTTAAGTTTTATCGCTCGTGGTATCTCTATTATCTCAGTTGTCTGTCAGATTTGGAGTATCTGATTTTTTGTTGCCATTGTGTTGCCGGGGAACATATTGAGTATAGCGCAGAAAATTAATTCTGTCAAGTCCACATTACGCCTGTATCATTTCAATATAATTCAGAGGCTGTGCTAACACAGGCACACCGTCTGGGTTACGTCCCGTTTCAAACACTTTCTTCCAATAATCGTAGGTGTTCTTTCCAGAGAAGATCGTTTCAGCAAATTCTCTATTTTTCCACAAAGGAAGATTGACGAGATTCCTGATAAAGTTCGTGATGTTTACCCACATGGCTTCGTCAAACGGGATCTGGAATTCGCCGCCGTCTCCTAAAGGTTTTCCTTTACTCAGCAGCAGGAATCTGATCAGCTCTTTAAGGTATCCTACCCAATTACGCATTATTTCTTCCTTGGAGATACGATATGCCGCTAAATGTGCATCTGTAATATCCGCAGCGTTATTCTTGATTATTCTTTGCTCTATACGATAAACGCCTATCTCAGGGTTAAATTTATCAATATAAATTTCCTCAGCAATTATATTAAGTAGGTGTATTATCTGCTTTTGCTCAATTTCACGAGGATTCTCTCCTTCGTCGATTCGATAATTGATCGGTGTTGTCAAAATTTTAGAACTGCTGAGAAGTATGGTTAAGAATGTCTTATCAAAAGCACTGTAAGAAATCGGCAATTCCTTAGCACGTCCCTCAAAATCTATGTATGTTCTTAATTTATTATCGGGAGAATGTGTGATCTGATTCTTTATGCTGTTGATTATCAGCGTTTTCAGCGAGGCTTCTCCCTTAAAATAGTCTACCAAATTCTGCTCTGAGAAGCTATAATCATCTTCTTGCAAATTATGTTCCTGCTGATATTTGCGGATTTTATCTTCATAGAGGGTATCATGAAGCTGCCGAAGAATAGACTTATCAAATGCGATTTGCCTTAAGTTACTGCCTGCATTGGTATTGGTTACAATAAGTCTATCTACATCCGGCTGAATAAACAGACGAATCAATAGCTTTCTCTGCCCAAGAAGCAATTGCGCAACAGCTTTATGCTGACCGTCAAATATCTTGATCTTATTATCATCTAATCTCGCAAGAGATAAATGGAGCTGCGGATTCTTCTGATAGAATTCCTTAACAAGTTTATTGATGCTGCTGTTGATACCACGAGGATTGATCAACTCATCGTGATAAATGTATTCAATTGGCAACTCAATAAAAACAGTCTGTTCCCCCGATAAACCATCGGTGAAAATAGGAACGGAAATGATATCTTCTTTTCCCATATCAGACAAGGTGTATTTAAAAACACCGTTTTCTACCTTGTAATGAAGTTCAAACTTTGAACCACTAAGATACTCCAAAACATGGCGTAATGAGGCTGTTTCATTTTTGCTTTTGCCTAACTCTCCTGTTGAGATTTTTCGTCTGATCTCATCTAATACAGCTAAAGAACGTGCAACCGTCAGGTCAGCGTCCTGCTTTGATTTATTGCAGCTCTCATGTGTAAGTGCAAAATTATCTTCTGAGTCTTTTCCCCTATTCGCAAGAGGAATGATATGATCTATATTTGTAGTATGGATATCCAAATCAATAGGCTTTTGGCAGATGTAACACACACCATTCTGAATAGTGTGGAGTTTCTTTGTCAAAGCATTGTAATCATCTGTAGATAAATCTCTCAAATATTTTGAAGCCATTCTATTATCCTCCCAATGATATAATATCCTTATTATAAAGTATAGCATAAATTGACACGAAATGCAAGTAGAAAAGCTGAAAAAACTCCCGTTATTGCATAGCGGGAGTCCTTTCGTTATTTTACATCACACATACACCATAGCCGCATACACAGGATCTCTGGCAATCAGGCGATCCATGTTCTCAAGACCTCTCGCTTTTGCAAGATCACCGACTGCCACAGCTCTGAGATACTCGGTATCATTTTCGAGCATCATTCCGACCTGGCGTTCTATGGCTTCCGCTACGGAACGGTCAAGGTCGGTCAGGTAGCTGAGAATCATGCCGTCATTGACCAGCTTTTTCAGCCTTGCAGGGCGGTACTCCGCTGAGTAGTGCAGGTGATACTTGATGTGGTCGGAGCTGAACGTTGTCACGCTCGGCTCGGCATCGGGTGTGTTGTGGGTAACAGTCAGGGCATCGGTGTCGAGAACCCATACGGGCTTGTTCTTGCCGCCCACCTGAACCTTGTCTTTGCTTCTGATGATCATAATAATTCCTCCTATTATTCCAGTCCCCACGATTTTTTCTTTCTGGTGGCGGACTGCTGTACTTCCTGTTCACGCTGACTGTGAACGTACTCCTGTGCCTGCTTGACCTCAGCGTATTTCTGCGGTTCAAAGCGTTTCAGCAGGCTCACGAACTCCGTCAGCTCATCGACCTCAGCTTGCAGAGAAGAAACATCACGGCGAAGCTCCGAGCATTCTCCCGAAGTCTGTTTCAGACGCTGACGCACATCTTCCGTTTCTTTCAGGCTCCTGTCAAGCCGTTCACGCAGAGCGTATATCGTATCGCCGGACTTGTGGGTGCTGTCACTGAGCTTCTTCATGATCTTGCTCAGACGCTGTGCCTTGGAGATGATTTCGTCCGAATGCTTCATGATAGACAGTTTTCCATCGAGCAGACTTGTGAGTTCTCTGCAAAGCTGCTCACACTCGTCCTCGACCTGAAACTCCTTTTCATAGTCGGGAATGTAGTTGAGTATCGTCTTTACCTGATTGAGCTTGTCGTTGATCTCATGATCGAGATCTTCGCTCTGTGCTTGTTTGTCAGTAAGCTCAGCTTCGACCTGTGCTTTTTCTTCTTCAAGCGCCCTTATCTCATCCTCATGCTCACCATATTCCTCAACTGTGTAGCTGTAACCTCTGGACTTCTTCGGCTCGCTGATCTCAATTCCGTGAGCGTTGCAAATATCCCTCAGCACTTCCCACTCACGAAGCCGCCAGCGGTTATTGGAGTGAGCGTCATTTCCGAAGCCCATTTCGTCAAGTGCCTTGTTCTTGGCATTGCGGACTTCAAGGCCCCTGCTGTAATGTCCGAGGGGGATATAGTCTATATGCAAATGCGGTGTGGCTTCATCGAGGTGCATGACCGCATTGAACACATAGAGGTTCGGATTTCTCGCCTGAAATCCCTCCATGTATTCACGCAGGCACTCTGCCGTTATCTCAGCATCGGGAGTACCGACAGCCGAATCATTTTTCGTGCCAATATAGACGAGGTGTTCATAGAAACTTTTCTGCTTGTTCGCACCCTCGATCACGCTCTTGCTGGGTGGACGGTTGAACAGGTGTTCAAAGTAGTCACCGATCTTGCGATCATTCCTTTTCTGACGGGCGTTGTACCTCTCCACTGCTTCGTCAAAAAGCTGGTGGTAAGTTTCGCCCAAGTCCTGCTGAACGAACACGATGTTATCGGGTGTCCTGAGCGGGTCGATATTCTTGGCAGTGAACTCTCGGTTGTTATGCGAAAGGCTGCCTTTGCCCTCGCACATCGAGATAGATTTTGTACTCATATAATGTCTCCTTTTATATCTCTGTTTGAACCCTCTGACGAGGGATAATCATACGCATAAGGCTCACCGCCTATGCGATGATGAGCGCCCTTGAAGGGCTTTTGAATTGGCTTGCAACGATACGGTGATCAGCAAACCAAACAGCGCGGAGCGCTGGGAATTTACTTGCGGTGTGCCGCCAGTAACCCCAAAGCACTTTTGACAGCCTATTCGGACTATCAAAAATGCTATTGTGGCTCTGCGAGGCTGAACGGCTGGCTGAGCAGCCGAAAATGTGGGTACAATTTTACAGAAATCCACATTACATTTTATGGTTATCCCCCTGACACACCACATTTTTGCAAGCAAACAGGGCAGATGTGGTAAATTGGCGTGCCACATAGCCCCTCCCCTACGTAAGGGTAGAGGGTTGGGGGGTTGGTCGCCCCTTGCCAAGAACGCTGAATTACGGCTATCAGATATTCAGATATTGGTGTGTTAAAGGGATAATCATATTACATTTTTTGAAAAACATCATATCGGAAATGATATTTTTCTGCAAAAATCTCTGCTTGGATTTAGTAAAAACTCGCTCCGAGATCATAAAAATCAGAACGGCGGCTCCACCTCGACATCGAGAGTTTCGAGCAGATACTTTACCTCATCACGATAGAGATAGCTCTCATATCCATCGAGGTAATGAATGTTGCGAGCAACAGCTTCACGAATATCAAGACCGCTTCTTTCTTCAAGGATAGAAGTCAGCTTTTCAACCTTTTCCATATCAGGCATTTTTTACACCCCCTTCCCTATATTTTTCTCTACCCGTGACGATGCGTGTCGATGGTGACGGTCTTTTAGAGACCTCACAAACATCGTCACGACCGTCACACATCGTCACGCTCAATAACTTGTAGCGAGAAAGTTTTCCTTTTCTGCATCAGTCATATCGTGAAAAGACTTGTTTCCGCTATCACCTCTGATATAACACACCGTTGCTTTCGGATCGCCATCAACAGGTTGATACTGAAACTCGTCCTCGGCAGTATCATCGGTATCCAATTCAGGTTCAACTATGATAGGGTGATCCTCGTCATAGCGGAGCGTGATCTTCCTGCCCTTGTGACTTCTGGAATTGCTGTACTGCACAAAGTACAAATTGTACAGCTTTCCAGCATTGACATTCAGTTTCAGCGACAGGGCATTCGGCTTGATGTCAATCGCTAACTTTTCGATAAGTTCGGTAGCTGTACCCTCCCAAGTCGGATTGTCCGCATTGATGAAATTGCCGATCGCTTCAAGCACAGGTTCAGGCGGCTCCGTGTATTCGGGCGACTTCTCTCCGTTCAGTTCCCAACACAGCGTTTCTTTGTTTCGGGTGAGCATAAACTTCTTGTCCGGCTGATCTCTGCCCGATACCTCAATCGTCGCATCACCATCGGAACGCTTATTCTTATACATGATGAACGCTCCGTCCGCTGCACCGAGCAAACCGTTCGTGCCGGAGATGCGGTCGAAATTATCATCGGACTTTTGCTTGCGGGTGTGGTGAACGAGTATCAGACAGATACCCGTCCTGTCCGCAAACGCTTTCAGCCCTGCGATAATATCGTAATCACGGGCATAGCTGTAAGTGTCGCCCTCGGCTTCACGGACTTTCTGTAATGTGTCGATGATGACGACCGAGGTTTCGGGGTGTTCGTTCAGAAACGTACCGAGCTGATCGAGCAGTCCTTCGTTTAGCGACTTGGAAGCAACTGAAAAGAAAAGATCGGGTGTTGTCTCCGTTCCGAACATTCGATACAGGCGCTCCTGCAATCTGCGGTAATCGTCCTCCAATGCAAGATACAGCACCGTACCCTTGCGGACGGAATAGTTCCACATTGGTGTGCCTGAGCTGACATGATAGGCGATCTGAGCCATCATGAAGCTCTTTCCGACCTTTGGTGCTCCTACAAACAGGTAAGTGCCTGGGTAGAGGAAATGGTCAATGATCGGCGGTTTGCCTGGGTAGACCATCTCGTAAAGCTCCGGCATCGAAACAGTCTGCATAAAGCCGGGAGCAGCTTCACGCTCCGCCTGAGCCTGTGCCTGCATTTCCTGTTCATACTGCATCTGAGCCTCGAACATTTCCTCGGCTGAGGGGTTGAAATTTTCCCCATAGTCTGGTATAATAGTAGGTGTTAATTCTGATGACTGCTCTGCACCTGCGCCAACAGGTGCGTCAAGAGCGGTCATTTCTCTTTCTTCGGTCATTCTCTATCTCCTTTCAGACCATTCAGAGTTGTTGTAATGAGCTGTATCGTGGACAGCAGCTCATCGTCCACAGCAGAGCCGTTCTTGATTCTTCGCAGCTCACCGAGGACTTCCGCAAGCTGATTTTTCAGAGCCTTGTATACTCTCGGATTGCCCTGCACGACTACATCACGGCACAGCAGCCGCTTCACGATGTAGTCCTGCTTAGTCAGTCCCGACAGTGCCACAGCCGAGTTGATGAGCTGATCTTCTTCGGGTGAGACACGGAAACCGATCGTCCTCGCCCGGAATCTGCCCTTGCTGTCAAGGTTTTTCGCTGACATCATCTTCACCTCCCTCCATATCCTCGCTTCTCAGGTCGCTGAGCCTGTCCGCCATTTCGTTCTGCGTACTGGGGAACAGGTGAGCGTAACGATAAGTGATGTCAATACTTTCGTGACCTACTCTATCCGCTATTGCCACGGCAGAGAACCCCATTTCAATGAGCAGAGAGATATGTGAGTGTCTGAGGTCATGAATGCGGATACGCTTCACGCCTGATTCTTTCGCCCCTCTGTCCATTTCATGATGAAGGTAGCTCTTGGTTATCATGAACATACGGTCATGTTCTCCGATACCGTAGAGCTGACCGATGAAGTCCTGCATCTCCTGAGAAAGAAAATCAGGCATCTTCACAACACGGTTGCTCTTGGCGGTTTTCGGATCGGTGATAATATCCTGCCCCTTGATACGCTGATAGGACTTTGTGATCGAGACCGTCTGCTTCTCAAAGTCGAAATCGGCAGGCGTGAGGGCGAGAAGTTCACCCTCACGGATACCGCACCAGTACAGCATTTCAAAGGCATAGAAAGAAACAGGCTTGTCCATCATGACCTCTGCAAACTGCTTGTACTCCTCCTGTGTCCAGAACAGCATCTCACGGTTCTTCGCTTTTCCCATATTGCCTGCCTTTGCTGCGGGATTGCTCGGAAGTCCGTAAAACTTGACTGCATAGTTGAACACGGCACTGAGCTGATTGTGTAGCGTTTTCAGATACACTGGTGAGTAGGACTTGCCTGTCTTGGTCGAGCCTTCGAGCATTTCGTTTTGCCACGCTATCACGTCTTTGGGCTGAATGTCGCACATTTTTCTTTTCCCGAAGAACGGAATCAGCTTTGTGCGGAGGATATGCTCCTTGGTGTGCCATGTGTTGTCTTTCAGACGCTTCTTCATGTCCTCAAAGTATATCTCTGAAAAGCTCTCGAAGGTCATATCAAGGCTGGATTCCGTCTTGTTCATCTGCTCACGCTCCCACGCCTGAGCTTCTTTCTTTGTGGAGAAACCACGCTTCTGTGTCTGCTTGCGTTCTCCACGGCTGTCGGTGTAGCGATAGATCACACGCCACTTGTTGCCGTCTTTATAAACTGACATCGTATCACTTCCTTTCGCTGTCCTCAGCAGAACCACCGTAGCAAGTCCTTTCGAGGAAGTACTGTCTGTTCACTCTGCCTGAGATCGTGATATATCCCTTGGCTTCAAGCTCCTTGTTGAGCTTCTGCACTATCTTATAAGCATAGGACTTGGATACATCAAGCTCCCTGGCAACATCTTCTACTCTCATAAAATTTTTATCTGTCATTAAGAGTATCTCCTTTCTCTGACTTAACTCTTAATCGTTAAGTTCTGTTTTTATTATACTAAACATATATCGTTATGTCAAGTATAAAATTACTAAACATTTTTATTTCTACTATCTTGACAAACACTAAGCATATATGTTATAATTGATTTGTGAAATATGGCGGCGCAGATCGTCAGCCGATTGAAAATGGAGGGCAACAATATGGCAATAGGTGAGAGGATCAGGTTTATCAGAAACCTCAGAGGTATGACGCAGAAGTTCTTAGGCTTGCAGGTCGGCTTCTCGGAACGGACAGCCGATATTCGTATGGCGCAGTATGAATCAGGTTCGAGAACGCCCAAGGCTGACCTTGTAGAGCAGCTTGCCGATGCACTTGACGTATCGACCGAGGCTCTGAACGTACCGAACATCGACAGCTACACCGGGCTTATGCACACGCTGTTTGCCTTGGAAGACTTATACGGCTTCAAGATCGACCGACTTGACGGGGAAATCTGTATCCGCATCAACAGGCAGAACGGTCCGACCTTTGCAAAGATGACAGGTCTGCTCGAACCCTGGGAGGAAATGGCTCAGAAGTACCGCAATGGGGAGATCAGCCGTGAGGAGTATGACCAGTGGAGGTACAGGTATCCGAGGTCGGAGGCGGAGCGGAATGGGACTGCCCGTAGAGCATTGAATGAGGAGAACAATAAATGAGAAAAACAATATTTGAGCAAATCAAAGATAGAATTTCATTTGCATCAGAGATACAGCGTCTTGATAAACTAATAAATGATCCGAATGGAATTCGTATTGAAATACCAAATACTTTGTTTACAATGACAGATAATGATTTTGATATTAAATACTATTCCTTAGAAGATTTTTTTGACGCCTTTATGTTTAAAACATGGAAAGCACGAGGAACTTGCATAAGTTGTGAAGATATGAGAGAAGCGCTCAATCTTGATGAAATACTGGATTCTGATGATCCTACATTTGAAGAAACGATTTCGTATTGCGAGTATGTTGCAAATCTCATCAAACTACATGATAGAGCAGAATTAAAAGAAGGTGTTCACTTCTATAATACAAGTGTAACTGTAGCTATTATCACTAACCTCAATTCGATAATGGATTGGCTAAATCAGGAAATGGTCTTCTTTGAGAATGAAGAACGAGTTTTGATTACTGAGAAAAACGCCGCTGTCACCGCTGTAGCTGAATGCGTAGATGAAGAACTTGCATATCAAATAGTCAAATATAACCATTATACATTAAAAGGCGATATTTCGAAGAAAAAAGAAATACTCCTAAAACTTGGCAGCGAATTAGAACCTAAGCGCGGACAATTAAACAGTAAATTGGGAGACAACATATTCTTTATGCTCAACAATCTTAACATACGCCATAATAACAAAAGCAAAAAAGATAAGAATTATAAAGAATACGTTGCTAAAATGAAGAAAAACAAACTTGAAGAATGGTATGATGAGCTTTATCAGATGATGTTGCTTGCAATGCTTGAATTAGAACAGGTTGAAAGAAATCAAAAGATAAATGAGTTAAAAACTCATTTCTAACAAAAAAGAGCTATCCGATTCGTAAATTGAATCAGATAGCTCTTAGCTTTTCAGACAGAAATTTTATAACTGTTGCCGATGATAGAGAAATGTTGCCAAATCGTTGCCATTCAGCTTAACTACGCCACGAAAAGTACGGTATTACGCTGTTTCAGCAAGCGTTTGTATCATTCCCACTCCACCGTCCCCGGCGGTTTGGAAGTAATATCATACACTACCCTGTTGACGTGCTCCACCTCGTTGGTCAGGCGGTTGGATACCCTTGCTAAAACATCGTAGGGTATCTTTGCCCAGTCGGCGGTCATGAAGTCATCGGTCGTTACCGCTCTTATCGCTATAAGGTGGTCGTAGGTGCGGTGGTCGCCCATTACGCCTACTGTCTGGACGTCGGGCAGCACTGCGAAGAACTGGCTGAGCGTGTCCTCTATGCCGCTCTTTTTTATCTCGTCACGGAAAACAGCGTCCGCCTCCTGAAGCACCTTTATCTTCTCCTCGGTTATCTCACCGATTATGCGTACACCAAGTCCGGGACCCGGGAATGGCTGGCGCCATACAAGCTCTTTGGGTATGCCGAGCTTTTCACCGACTCTCCTTACCTCGTCCTTGAACAGCTCGCCCAGCGGCTCGATAACACCGTCAAAGGTTATATCCTCAGGCATCTTCACCTGATTGTGGTGTGTCTTTATCGTGGCGGCATCACCCTTGCCGCTCTCTATCCGGTCGGGATAGATAGTGCCCTGTGCGAAGAACCCTCCGTCAGCCTGCTTTCTTATCTCGTCCCAGAAGACCTTATAAAACTCTGAGCCTATCGTCTTTCTCTTCTGCTCGGGGTCGGTGATGCCCCTGAGCTTTTCGATAAACTGTGCGCCGCAGTTTACCCTTACAAAATTCATATCAAAAAGACTTGTGAAGGTCTTTTCCACAAAGTCGCCCTCGTCTTTTCTCATAAGACCCTGATCGACAAAAACGCAGGTGAGCTGCTTACCGACCGCACGGCTGAGTAATCCTGCTGCGACCGACGAGTCAACACCGCCCGAAAGCCCCAGCACTACCTTTTTATCGCCTATCTGCTCTTTGAGCTGTGCAACAGTGCGCTCTATAAAGTCGTCCATCACCCAGTCGCCCTTGCAGGCACATACCTCAAAGAGGAAGTTGTGCAGAAAAGCCTTGCCGAACTGTGTGTGCGTCACCTCGGGGTGGAACTGTACGGCGTAGAGCTTTCTGCCCTCGTTTTCCATGGACGCACACGGGCAGTCCGCCGAGTGAGATGTTATCTCAAACCCCTCGGGCGCTTTTGATATGTAGTCGGTGTGGCTCATCCATACAACGCTCTTTGTATCGACGCCCTTGAAAAGCAGGCTCTCACGCTTTGTGTTCTCTATCTCGATCTTGCCGTATTCGCTGTTTATGCAGCTTTCCACCTTGCCGTCACACATCCACGCCATGAGCTGTGCGCCGTAGCAAATGCCCAGCACAGGTATGCCGAGGTCAAGTATCTCCTTTGAATAATGCGGCGATGACATATCATACACAGAGTTCGGACCGCCTGTGAATATTATGCCCTTGTAGCCTGCCGCCTTTATCTCTTCAAGCGGTGTTTCAAAGGTCTTTATCTCGGCGTATACATTCTCGTCACGCACACGCCTTGCGATGAGCTGATTGTACTGTCCGCCGAAATCAAGAACAAGTATTTTCTCAAAAGACATAGGCACATTCCTTTCAAAAACAATATCAGCACCCATTCTCCCCGGGTGCTGATTTTATTATAGCATATTATTTTTTGAGTTGCAATAGGGTTTACAGAAATTTCACGGAAATAGACCCGTGAGAGAAAACCAAAGCATTACTATCATCTGCGCATCCACGGCTGCTGCGGCGTCTGCTGCGTCTGCTGCGGCGGCATTGGCGGCATCTGCTGAGGCGGCTGTGGCTGCTGAGGCATCTGCTGCGGCTGTGGCATCATCTGTTTGCTTTTGCCGAAGTATTTCACCTTGTAGAACTTCCTGTCCTTTTTCAGGAAGAACCAGCTTGCAAAGTACGCCAGCAGCGCAAAGGCTGTGAGTATAAAGAACATCTTGTCTGTCAGTATCATAGGGCTTTGCTCTATCTTGTCCTTGCCCTCGTTCATCTCGCTGATGACGTTTATAAACGAGCGATTCATAAGCACCACAAAACCGAGCTGCAAAAGATTGCCGAAGATAAAAAACGCTATCGCCGAGCGTGCGCTGCTGTAAAGTCTGTGCAGGTCGTTGTCATTGGGCAGCAGCTGCACGAATGCTATCACTATATGTATAAGCCCCAGGACATACGCTATCAGTGTCATCGTATAGAACACCGTTATCACCGTCACGACCGAGCTTTCCATTTCTATCTCGGCAGCCCTTGTCTTTTCAAGTGCAAGGTCGTATTTCTCGCTGAGCTTTTCCTTGGGGTATGCAGCTTTTCTGTCGTCGTCATCAAAAAGCCTGCTGCCGGTGATGTTCTTAGCCGTTATGTCAGATGCTATGTCACTTATGCTTATAAAGCTGTACCCGGGCGTTTCCTCAACGCCGAACATCGAAAAGTCAAAGCGGAACATCTTTATAAACGGCATCACCGCAGCAGCGATACACAAGATCAGCACTATGTATACAGGCGCCTTGCGCTCGTTGTAATTGTACGCCACGATGTCGCCGCCCGATTTCTCAAACAGCCCCTGTTCCCTGCCGCAGTTGTGGCAGAAGCGCTGGTTCTCGGCAACGCCTGCGCCGCAGTTGGGGCAGAAAATATCCGTGTTGACCGGCGTATACGGCTGATCCTTTCCGCAGCTAAGGCAGAACTTGATAGTCGGGTCGAGTTGCTTTCCGCAGAATTTACAATACATATTATCAGTCCTTCAAAAATACTTTTACAAAAAAATTATAACACACCCACCCGATTTTGTCAACATATGTATTCATAATCTAACCTTTATCAGTGTATGATATAATTGAGGTGATATATATGTATGAACCCATGCTTGACCCCATAGCTGTCGGGCAGACGATACATCAGCTGCGGCAGGAGAAAGGCTTGTCGCAGGAGGTGATGAGCGGACTTGCCGGTATCGGCAGAACGCACCTGAGTGCGATAGAGCGCGGCGAACGCAAGCCGACATTGGAAACGCTTTACAGATTATCCATTGCACTTGAAATGAATATGAGCGATGTAGTAAAAAGGATAGAATCGACCGGGGAACAATAGAGCAATGCACGATTTACAATGCACAATGCACAATTATGTGTCGGCTGCGCTGACACGGCGTTCTGCTTCAAAAAGTGTTTTTTATTTTATTATAACACATTTTTGCGGTTTTTCAATCGAAACCTTTTTGTTTTCCGGCTAAACCTACGGTTGATAAAAAAGCGGCAGATCTCTCTGCCGCTGATGTTATTATTCTTCCTCCTGACCGACTATCCCGAAAAACTCCTCCTGAAAGGCTTTCTCTTCACGTTCAAGGAGCTTTGAGTAATGCCTGCTTTCCTCGGGCGTTATGATATCCGCCCCGGTAAACCTGAGCGCCGCCGCTGCTTTTTCGGTCTTTAAGGTGATCTGCCTGTATTCATTCCCTGCCATGAGCGCCTTTAATGACACCGCTTTGTCAAGCACACCCGAGGTCGTCAGCCCCAGCGTATCGAAGATGGTATCGTTCGCCACAGCGCCCGAGATCACATCATACCCTGAAAGCGTGTCCGGCATAAGATGACGGTTTGCATAGATATACTCAAACCATTCCTCCCCTCGTGGGAGGTCTTTTATTTTTAAAGCCGTCGTGTCAAGCTCATAGGTGTTAAGATAAGCCGTCCTGTCATTTCGCTGTTTTATCCAGCGCTTTGCAAGCTCCTCGCTGTCGGTCGTGTAGAACCCCTGCCCGAAGTCCGCATTCCTGCGCCCGAAATGAATATCAGGGGCTTCTATCACATCATATCCTGCATGAAAAAGTATCATACCGGCTTTACTCAGCTCATCGGCCACGATTTAAGATCCGGCATCTCGTCAAGCGTCAGCACACGCTCGTGATCTACTATCTTCTTGAAGAAATCAAGGTCGTTATGCTCGCTTCCCAGCTGATAGTCTTTAAGCGCAAACTCGCCGTTCCATGTGCAGAAGAACGACCACCTGATACCCTCGCTGAAGCATGAATCAGGGTCAGGTATACTGCTGTTTTCGGTCATAGCGACTATCTTGTTCTTTGTGGGCGTGCCCTTTGTGTAATCCCACAGGCTCTTCTGCGGTGAGTGGTCGCCGTGTACCTCGGGGTAGCTGTCGTAGCCGACTATATCCACATACTCGTCACCGGGGTAGTAGTCAACGTTCTGTCCGTTCCACACCCAGATAAGGTTATTGCAATGGTGAACATTCGTCAGTCTGTCATACATCAGCTTCCACAGCTCCTTGTATGCTTCCGCTCCCGATGAGCCCCACCAGAACCACGGGTTGTTCCACTTGGGGTCGCCGCCGCCCTCGTGCAGCGGTCTCCACAGTACAGGCACATGGTTATCATCAAGCTCCTGCAAATACATGGCTATCGCATCTATATCCCTTATAAGATAATCATAGCCCTTCTGATCCTCGCCGCTCAAAGCCTTTGCAAGTGAGAAGCTCGTCTTGTCGGAATAAAAGCCCTCCCACCATGCAGCGCCGTTCACTTCAAGGTAATCCTCGGGTGCGTTCCAGTGCCAGCAGATAGTCACGATACCGTTTTGGTCGTACCAGTCCTTGGCGGTCTGCACTATCAGACCGGGCGATGAGCCGTGATACTGGCGGCTGGGGGACGCCTCTATCAGGTCAAGACCCATCATAGCCGGGTACTTGCCTGTCTTTAAATTGTACTCATCAAACTCAGGGCTTTCAACTCCCCTGTTGTCAGCAGCGTACTGACCCGAGATCATATACTTGCCGTACACATCACACAAAAAGCTGTAAAGCCTTTTAGTTTCATCCGACGCATCAGGGTTCACAAGCGTCTTTTCCACATCAAACTGTGTAAGATCGACAGGCTTTGCAGCCGTCACCTTTAAGCTGTCAACAAAGAAGCTGCCGTTTTTGGCCTGAACACCTATCTTGTGCTTGCCCTTTTTCACATTTACCTTTTCAGCAACGCAGTCGGTAAATTCCTTTTCATTGACTATGAACGTGCTTGTCTGCTCGCCGTCAACGGTTATGAAATTCTCATTGTTTGAGTTTGAGCTTGCAGCCCTTACGACAAAGTCATAGCTGCCGTCAGCCGGGAACTCAGCCTCAAATTCAAAAGCATCTCCGCCCGAGCCGAGTGCTATATACCCGTCGCCTGTGAACTTGCCGAATATCTCCTTGTCAACAGTCTTTGCCGAGCCTGAGAGCTTGCATTTTTCAGCCTCCTCAGACACCTCAAAATCCTCCGGCACGTCTGACTTGTTCTGTACCTCTGACAGATCAAAGCCGCCGGTAGTTTCTGTCACCTCGGGCGCAGGTATCTCTTCCCTCTCCCTTGATGTCACAACAGTAAACGAGCTGTCATCGCCGCCTGCGGCGCTGTCCGCTGCCGATGATGCGCTGCTGTCAGCCCCCGACTCAGACGAGCCTGCTGACGATGATGACTGATCGCCGCAGCCGCTGAAGATCAGCATAACAGCCGCCGACAAAGCGCATACCGAACGATAAAATAGTTTTTTCTTCATAAGCATTCCTTTCGTCATTTCCTTAAAACATTTCTATAAAGAAGGTCTGTGAACCTTGTAGGCAGTATAAACATAAGCAGCTGCGCCATTACAGGTATCAGAAAATCAAAGAACCCCGAGAATCCTGCCTTATATATCCTGTGGCGCACTATTATAAACGACTTTGTGTTCGACCAGTGCTTTTTGCGCCGGTAGCTTTTTGACACCCTGTATCGCACGAGCATCTTCGGTATGTTCTGAGTTCTCGCACCGCTTTTTATCATTCTCACCGCAAACTCATAATCCGAGCAGTGCGGCAGATCCGAATACCCCCCTGCCTCAAACGCCTTTGACTTTTTGAACGCCACCGTCTGACGGTTGAAGGGGTTTCTTCTTTTAGCATACTTTATTATCTCCTTGTGGTGCAGCGGACATTTTTTAAGAGCTATCGTCTTTTCGGTCTCGCTGTCGAACTCCTCTACATATCCCCCTAAAATATCAAGATCGGGGTCTATCGCAAACACACGCATCTGTGTGGCGCATCTGTCAGGCTCTGAAATATCATCAGAATCCATTTTGATTATATATTCCTCGCTGCAATGTGCAATGCCGATATTGAGCGCCGCACCGAGACTGACGTTTTCCTCTGTCCTGACTATCTTAAAAATATTCTTATATTCACTTGCAAATGACTTTGCTATTATATTAAGCTCATTTGTCAGCTTTCCGTCACACACTAAAACGAATTTTGCCGGCGGATAGGTCTGCATGAGCATACTTTCAAGGCTGTTGTTGAAATTGACCGGTATCTCCTTTTCATACACGCACATAAGCGCTGAATATGACGGGAGATTCTCATTAGAGTCAAACAATACCACACCCCCCTTTTTTAGTTAACAGGTAACAGTTATTGCGGCGCTGCAAAAGCAGCGCATATATACATTTATAATATCTATACACAACTATATATAATTACACATCTTGATTATATCACAAAATAATAGGTTCTGTCAAGAGGATATTTGGCAGTTTGCACAAATTCACAGCATATTTTCTTCTATCCATTTTGCGACTGCATCGTCGTCGTTTGAAGATATCACCCGGTCGGCTTTTGCTTTGAGCTGCTCGTGGGCGTTCGATACTGCAAGGGCTACGTCTGATATCTCAAACATATCAAGGTCATTGAGCCCGTCGCCGAAGGATATTATCCTGTCACACCCGAGCATTTTTGCAAGCGCTTTTACTGCATTTGCCTTGGCAGCGCCATGCGGCATAAGCTCAAGCCACATAAAATCCTCATAGGTGTCCTTCTGATACAGACAGCGGCAGGAGTCTTTGAACCTTTCGTACAAAGGCAGCAGCCTTTCCGGTGCATCAATAAACGAGAGATAGAATATCTCCCCCTGCAACAGTTCCTCCGCCCGGCTTACAGGCGTATCACGCACATCGCCCTTTCTGCCAAAAACAAATCTTCTGTGGTCATCACTCAGCCTTTCGGGGATATAAAAATACTTCTCCTCCTCACGAAAAAGTGAATACACCACAGGGTATACACCTTCATTCACGGCAGTCATTATAACATCTCTTATGTAAGCCTGGTCGAAGGTGTTTTTGAGCAGTATCCTGCCGTCGCTGTTATCCCTTATGAACGTGCCGTTATATGTTATCACCGGGAACGGGCATTCAAGCCCCTTTGTCACCGCCCTGGCAGTTATCAGCGAGCGTGCGCTCGCATAGCAAAAGCACCCGCCTGCACTTACATAGCGGTTTATCACATCTTCCGTATAGCGGCTCATAGTCTTGTCAGATCTTAAAAGTGTTCCGTCAAGATCACAGGCGATAAGTGTTTTCATTTACTTTTCCTCCAGCCGGTACTGCTCTACCTTGTCAAGCTGTTTCTTTATAGCCTTTGAGCGTGTGCCGATGAGCTTGTCCATATCCTCATCGAGCTGCCTTATGCGGTT
This sequence comes from Ruminococcus sp., assembly GCA_017470535.1. Classification (GTDB taxonomy): domain Bacteria; phylum Bacillota; class Clostridia; order Oscillospirales; family Ruminococcaceae; genus NK3A76. The sequence continues at coordinate 37,066 of JAFUYP010000030.1, forward strand.
CTTTGCCGACATAAATACCTTGTCAAAGCTCTCAAACTCGCTCCTTACGGCAGAGAGCAGCTCCCACACCTCATTTGAGCGCTTTTGTATCTGCAAGGTCTTAAAGCCCATCTGCAATGAATTGAGCATTGCCGCCATTGTAGACGGTCCTGCGATATTTATGCTGTACTCACGCTGCAGCTTTTCGACAAGCCCGTGATTGATGACCTCCGCATACAGCCCCTCAAACGGCAGAAACATTATCCCGAAATTGGTAGTATACGGCGGTGCGATGTATTTTTCGTTTATATCCTTAGCACTTTTCCTTATCACATTTTCAAGCGACTTGCGGCAGTTTTTTATAAGCTCGGGGTCGCCGTTTTCGTATGCGTCCTGCAATGCGGCATAGGTGTCTCCCGGGAACTTTGAATCTATCGGCAGATAGATATATCCCCCGTCCTCCTTTGCCGGCAGCTTTATCGCAAACTCCACCCTCTCACGGCTCCCGGGTATAGTCGGCACCTCGGTGTCATACTGATCGGGTGTCAGTATCTCTGAAAGGATAGCCCCGAGCTGGATCTCGCCTAAGATCCCCCTTGTCTTGACATTTGATAGCACCTTTTTAAGATCTCCCACACCGGATGCGATGTTTTTCATCTCACCAAGCCCCAGATATACGGCTTCAAGCTGCTTGCTCACCGTTTTGAAGGATTCGTTCATCTTGTCCTCCAAGCTCTTTTGCAGCCGCTCATCGACAGTCGCCCTCATCTCGTCGAGCTTTTTGTTGTTGTCCTCCTGTATGTATGTAAGGCGCTTTGAGATAGTTTCCCTCATCTGCTCGAGCTTTTGCTCGTTGCCGCTTTCAAGTGTCGCTATGCGCTTTTCGAGCTGCGACAGGCTGCCCGACATATTCTCGCTTATCAGCGCCCCCATATTTGAAACAGAGCTGTTTATATCCTGCCGTATCTCACGGGTGAGCGCCTTTGTGTCGAGCATATCCTGCGGCTTGTTGTTGATGCTCATGACAATAAGTATCACCAGCAGCACTATCACCGCCGCCAGTGCCAAAAGAATGACAATATCCATATTCCCTCCATAAAAAAACGGCAGGCTCTCACCTGCCGCAGAATTCAAGCTCTTTCCAACAAGAAGTAGCTCTCGCTCTCGGATTCCTTGTAATCCTTTATCACCCAGCCTAAGCGCAGCATATTGTTGAGCTGCTCGACACGCTGGTATTTATCAAGCCCCGGGACATTTACACCCTCAGCCTGATCGCCTGTTGTCCTTGTTATATAAAACTTTTTAAGCATTGAGTAACATCCCCTTTCAGGTCTTCGAGTTGTACGATAATTTGTACTATAATTATCTATAATAATTATACTATATTGTGAAAGTTATGTGATAAAGATTTGAATAATTTTCTGTTAAGATTTCATGAAGGAAACGATTACAATTCATAATTTTACAAGTTTTTACCATCATGAGCTAAATATAGTGCAAAAGCACGGCGATTAACACAACATATGTTATCATCATAAAATATTAGTGTTCACAATTGAACGGGGGGGTGAAGAAGAATGCTCACAGTGATACTTGTATCGCTCGCCGTATGCACAGACGCTTTTGCTGCTGCCTGTGCCTGCGGTGTGCAGGGAGTAAAGATAAGACTTATGCCGGCTTTTATCATAAGCCTGACAGGTGCAGTATTTTTAGGAGCGGCGTTTTTTATGTCGGGAGCTATCGGGCGTATGATACCCGGGTCACTGTGCGGCAGCATCGCCGCTGCTTTACTGATACTCACCGGCATGAAAAGCCTCAGTGATGCCTGCTCTTACCCCGACGACTGCAAATGCACTTCCCTGACGCTTAGTGAGTCTTTCGTGACGGCAGCGGCATTGTCAGCGGATTCGCTGGGCGTGGGGGCAGGTGCAGGGCTTGATATGAGCAGCCACGATAAAGCAGCCGCCTGCATAATATGTCTGCTGCTCGGGCTTGTAAGCATTTTTCTGGGTCAGACAGCCGGACGGATATTTTCAAAACGCCTGAGCCGCTACCACGCCGCACTTATGTCATCATCGGTCCTTTTTGTGCTTGCAGTGATCAAGTGTGTGTAAAGCAGACAGCCGGAATAAAGCGTTTTTAGGACTTTGTCGAAAGAAAACCAAAATTTTTTGGATTTTCCTATTGACATTTGAGATCAAAAGTGATATAATATATTAGTACCAAAACGGAGCGCATAAAAAAGTGCCCCAAATATCGCGGGATGGAGCAGTTCGGTAGCTCGTCGGGCTCATAACCCGAAGGTCGTAGGTTCAAATCCTGCTCCCGCAACCATACACAAAACCTCGTGTTTACGCTGAAAACGCCGAAAACACGAGGTTTTATTTATATCCAAAGCAGGAAAAAACTGCAAAAACGCAGAATATTTTCGCTATTTGCAGATGATATTCATCAGGGTGATGAATGAAATTGATGAATGAAACGGGTATGATTATAATGAAAGCTGTTGTTTACAGATGTTGAAAGGCACTCATCCAAGAATCAGATAAATACAGAAAATACGGGCAGATGCTTCTAATTAAAGAGGCGTCTGCCCGTTTATGTATTATAGTAAAACTCTTTCGTTCAATAATCTACTCAGTGTTAGCGAGATATCTTTTCTTCTGATTAATACTCCTTCTCTTTCGCTGCTCAGCAAGTGTCTGCTTCCTGATCTTCTTAGCAGCTTTCAGATCACTTGATTGCCTGTATGCTTTCAGGAGCCTGTAAAATGTCGTCTTCTTTTAAGAACAGCGGAAAGCTGTATGAATACCGTACATACCGAAGGTGCGGGGCTTGTTTTTCATATTCAAATCGCTTCTTCTTTCGTCCTGTTCACCTCAGAGGGTTTTGTCAAGCAGTTCCAGACGATGAAGAGCTTGGACTGATAAAACCCCGTAAATACGGCACTTTCAGACGGTGAGTAACCATATTTGCGACCAAACAAGGAGAAGCACCAATAAAAATACGGCTGTTGCATCATGTGATGCAGCAGCCGTTCTTGTGTTATTCACGTCATCGGCATATCAGCCATAGCGTCCGCCTGATCTCGTCTGGCGTAGATAACATCTGTCACTATGACCTTTTTCTCCGGCTCATTGATCCAAAAATAGACATAGTAATTGCCTACTGTCATCTGATGGATACCAAGCGTTTTCCACGGCTCGTCTTCTGTCAGTCTGACCTTGTTCGGAAATGTATCAAGCCCAAATATAGCGTCAAAGATCATTTTGACAGTGTTTCGGGCTGCCTGCGGTGCTTTTAGCTCATTTCTGATATAGAACGCTATTGCCCTCACAGAGTTTTCCGCAAAGGCAGTAACTTCGACCTCGTATTTATTCATCGCCGAGTTCTCCTATTAGTTTGCTGTATACCTTATCAGCCGGAGAAGCCATGCCCTGTTTAGCCTGTTCAAGCCCGACTGCCATTCGCTGATCGAACTCCTCTTTGGTCATCTCGTCACGGGCTTTAAGATCATTTACAGGCACAGACGGGCGAAACGGCAGCCCGTTCCAGAGAATGATCTCCCTGTAAAACATATTTATCGCAGTAGAAACAGGAATACCCAGCTTTGCCATAACAGCCTCAGCCTGAGCCTTGATGTCCGGTTCAACTCTTGCAGTAACGTTTGCGGTTCTTGTTGCCATAGTATCGACCACCTTTCTGATACTATTATACCACATTGTATCGCAGATTGCAATATATTTTTCAGATAATTAGAAGTTTTTTATAAAATAAACGGTCACAGACACCTGTAACCGCTTATTTTTATTCTATTGATAAATCTTCTTCGGTAAGTTTGATCTCGCCGTTTTCTTCCTCATACTTATTTATTGTCTGTTTGATGACCGTTTCGATCATATTTGTCATAGAACGGTTCTGCTTTTCAGCAATCTTTTTGATTTTTGCATGATCTTCGAGATCAAGGCGCAGTGTAAATCTTGTTTTAAGTACAGCCATAGTGATACCTCCTTGTAAATATGATACCACTATGACACCTTTTTGTATTCCACCATATTGACACCACTATGACACCATAGTATAATTATTATGGGGGTGTTACAATGGAAATATACACTGTCAGCTTATTTGGTCATAGGCGCATTGACAGTATTGCTGAGCTTGAAAACAAGTTAGAACCCATAATATGTGAGCTCATTAAGAATAAGTCATATGTAGAATTTCTTATCGGACGAGAGGGTGAATTTGACCGGATCGCTGCCGGTATAATACGCCGGATATGTAAAGAGCTTGACTACGGAAATACTCACCTGTCACTTGTGCTGCCATATATGACGGCAGAATACAGGGATA
>JAFUYP010000031.1 GCA_017470535.1 Ruminococcus sp.
ACGACCATTGTGTGTCAGATGCGCCGTCCGGATTTTCGTCAGAATGCCCATTTTTGCCGCAGTTTTACTGACGTAAGACAAGGTAAAATTGGGTATTATGACGGAAATCCGGCAAGCAGATGGCACACAAAGGCGTGAGCCAGTGGTCGTGCGATGTTGCCTATATTTATTATAACATATTTTTCCGCCAAAATCAATAGTTTTATTTGCTCTTGACTAAAACCGCAGATTAGTATATAATATATTATGGAAAATTATCGGATACTATCGGAGGATACAATGATAAAAAGGATACTGACACTGTTTTTCGCTTCCCTCCTTGTGTGCCTTGCAGCACCCGGGGCGAAAGCAGAGGATACGGCGTATTTTGCAGCTTCAAAGGATCACAGCTATCTCGGCGAGGAGATAACCGTCACCCTTACCGTAAACAGCGACGCTGATGATATTTTCGATATTCAGGGCAATATCGCCTATAATGATAAGGTACTTCTCTTTGAGGAGAGCGACTGTGTGACCTATGCAGGCGGCGGCAACCTGACTATACATAAATTCACCGATACAGGTGCCGAGAGCAGCTGCAATATGACCTTTAAATTCAAGACCATAGGCGACGGCGACGGGTTCATAAAACTCATGAACTGCCAGATAACCGACCAGGAGCATAATGGCATCAGAAGCCCCTCTGCCGAAACGAGCATAGATGTTTCGTCTGTACTTGTCACAACGACAGATCAGCCCGGGGATAGCGGACAGCAGACCGAAAAGACAAAAAAGACTACTAAAAAAACGACCGCCGGGCAGGAAGATGCACAAGACACCGACACCGCAGAGCAGACTGATACAGAGCAGACCACAACAGAGCAGACAACGACAGAGCAGACCACCGCTGCAGCAAAGCCTGCTGACGGCGAGATACCCGAGGGCAAGCTCTCATCTGTCAGGATCTCGACGGGGTATATAACGCCCGAGTTTTCCTATGACGTGCTTGAATATGATATTCTTGTACCCCACGACTGTACATGGCTCGACCTTGAAGGCACCACTTCAAGAGAAGGCGAATATATATGGTATACCGGCGATGAGAACGTCTACGACGGCGATATAACAAGGACTATCGCTGTAAGGGACTCACAGGAAAATGAGACTGTCTATACCTTCCATATAAGGCGGATGTCCGAAAACGAGGAGCAGCAGATAGATAAGGGACAGGCTGTTGTCACCGAAGCCCCCGAGAGCGGCAGCGGCACACATACCACCACCACAAGAAAGCTCTCTGTTGAAAAAAGTGAGCCTACCCTTAAAAAGCTCTATGTCGCAGCAGCGGCAGCTATACTTATATTTATAGTCGTGATAGTCGCAGTGCTGTCAAACAGGAGCGCCGATAAAAAACGTAAGAAGATAAAACATACACGAACAAAGTAGTGTATATTTATCCTGTATGTCAGATTTTTAAGTTAAATCATAACTGACACCGCCAATTTTATACATAATCACTATAAAAAATAGTCAAAATTCTACTTGATTTTTGGTTTGATTTATGGTAAAATTACTATAAGGCGTTCATGCGTATTTACTTTTTGTAATTGGAGGAATAAAAAATGTCACTTGAAAATATTAAAGTCATGATAGCTGATGACTCGATGTTTGCGAGGAAGAAGCTGATAAATTTCATATCCACACTCGGCGTGGCAGAGGTCCTCGAGGCAGCTGACGGCGAGGAGGCTGTTGAGAAGTATAAAGCCAACAAGCCCAACGTTGTATTTATGGATATAGTCATGCCTAAGAAAACAGGTATCGAGGCTGTAAAGGAGATAGTTGAGTTTGACCCGTCTGCAAAGGTCATCATGGCGTCATCAGTCGGCACACAGAATCACCTTCGTGATGCTATAATGGCAGGTGCGGCAGACTTCATACAGAAGCCTATCTCAAATGACCAGATACAGAAGATCCTTGAAAATACGGCAAAGGAACTAAATAAATAAAAAAGGACGGTAAATTTTTATGTTTGCACAGTTTTTCGGCAGCTTTCTTTTACATAAAGGTCTTGTGACAGCAAAGGATCTGACACAGGCGTTCGAGGAAAAGAAGAATACAAGGATGCGTCTCGGCGTTCTTGCTATAAATGCAGGTCTTATGACATCAGAGCAGGTAGAGCACGTCAATGTCACCCAGCAAAGCGTTGATAAGCGTTTTGGTGATCTGTGCGTAGAGCTTGGCTACCTTACCGACAGCGATGTTGACAGGCTCCTTTCCGAGCAGCCTACCGATTACCTGCTTTTAGGACAGACGCTTGTGAACAGCGGTGTAATGTCAAACGCAGATTTCGAGGCAGCCATAATCGAGTATAAGAATGAGAATTCCCTCTCAAACGACGATATATCCGGCAACCAGTCAGATAAGCTCTCAAAGCTCATCTCAGGCTTCTACCACTTCGATACGGCAGCAAATGCAAGGATATATACAGAGTATACAACGCTTCTTTTCAAGGATATAATAAGATTCATAGGTGATGACTTCACACCTCTCGGCTCTTCTATAATCCATGAGCTTGAAGCTCCGCATATAGTAAAGCAGGCGGTGACAGGTGCATATAATTCTATCACCTGCGTGGCTGCTGATACAGCAGAGTATATGGCGTTCGCAGAGAGATTTGCAAAGGAAGAATTCACCGAGGTAGATGATTTCGTAGATGCGACGGTCGGCGAGTTTATGAATGTAAACAACGGTCTGTTCACAGTAAACGAGTCAAATGAGCATGGTATCGAGCTTCAGCTTGACCCGCAGGAGATACATACCGATGAAAAGATAGTATTTGAAAATCCTGCATTCCTTATCCCTGTATCATTCAGCTTCGGCGAAGTAAATTTTGTAATCTCAAACAGCTGATAAAACGCCCCCTTGCTAAGCGTAAGGGGGTGTCTTTATAAAAAGATCATAAAATGGAGGTGAAAAAATGGCAGTATATGCTTGCTCAGTGTGCGGCTGGGAGTATGACGAGGATCAGGGCGCACCCGATATGGGTATAGCCCCCGGCACAAAGTTCGAGGATCTCCCCGATGATTTTGCCTGTCAGCTCTGCGGTGTCGGCAAGGATCAGTTCGAGGAAAAATAACATAGCGCAATAATATATGGCTGCCGCAAAAACGGCAGCTTTTTTTCAAGGGCAACACCGCACGACCCCTGTGCATCAGATGCGCCGTCCGGATTTTCGTCAGATTGCCTAAATTCGACGCAGGCTTGCTGCCGCAAGTCAAGGAGAATTTGGGTAATATGACGGAAAGCTGGCAAGCAGATGATGTGCAGAGGCGTTAGCCGCGGGTCGTGCGGTGTTGCCCAAGGCAATAGCACTTGAAATATCTGTTAAAAAATGCTATAATGTTGATGATGTTAGGAGGAGAGCCATGAAAAACATTATCAGCATAACAGACTTATCATTAAAAGACCTTGAGCCGTACCGTATCACCAACGAGGTGCAGCTTTTAAGATATTTCGAGCCGCAGGAGGGGCTGTTCATAGCCGAAAGCCCGAAGGTCATAAGACGTGCCCTTGAAGCAGGGTATGAGCCGGTGTCGCTGCTTTTGTCACAAAAGCTGCTTGACAGCAAGGCAGGTGATATTATCAAAGCTCTTGGCGAAAGACCTGTCTATACCGCTCCTGATGATGTGCTGACCTCACTTACAGGCTTTAAGCTGACACAGGGCGCATTGTGCGCTATGAGAAGAAAAAAACTCCCCTCTGCTGCGGACATTGCAAAAAACGCCCGTCGCATAGCCGTCCTTGAAGATATATGTAACCAGACGAACGTGGGCGCTATTTTCAGAAGTGCGGCAGCGCTCGGTATAGATGCAGTGCTTCTCACCCCGGGGTGCAGCGACCCACTTTACAGAAGATCGGTAAGAGTGAGCATGGGTACTGTTTTCCAGATACCGTGGGCATATCTTGACAGCAGCAGCCCCGACTATGTAGACTCTCTGCACAAAATGGGCTTTAAGACCGCTGCTATGGCACTCAGACATAACACTATCGACATTGCAGACAAGCGCTTAAAGGACGAACAGCACCTTGCGGTCATCCTCGGCACCGAGGGCGAGGGGCTTAAAGAGCAGACGATAGACAAAAGCGACTACACGATAAAGATACCCATGTCACACGGAGTTGACTCACTAAATGTTGCAGCCGCAAGCGCCGTGGCATTCTTTGCCCTTTGCGGCGATCAATAAGAAAGGATCTGATATTATGAGCAAAACACTTGTAGCATACTTTTCGGTGGAGGGCACTACTGCAAATGCAGCTAAAAAGCTCGCAGAATTCGCAGCTGCGGATATTTTCGAGATAGTGCCGCAGCAGCCCTATACTATGAGCGACATCAACTGGAAAAACCCCCTCGCACGCTGCAATAAGGAAAAGATAGGCAAAAAGGACGTGCCTGTAAACGGCAGTATCGAGAATTTCGATGAGTACAGGACGGTATTTGTAGGCTTCCCGATCTGGTACTATGGTGCGCCGAACGTCATCAATACCTTTATGAAGGGCTACGACTGGTCGGGCAAGAGGATAGCGCTGTTTGCGACCTCCGGCGGCAGCGATATAGGCAAGACTGTCGCAAAGCTGCGCCCCTATGTTCAGGGCGATGCAAGGATAATAGGCGCTAAGATATTCAACGGCACGTATATTGACACCGCACTCAAAGCATACGCAGACGAGATAATAAAATAGGAGCAGTATATGAAAGTACAGTCACAGCTTAAAACTCACAGCTATACACCGGAAGGCTTTATCGGCGACTACTGTAAGCTCGTCACACAAACCGTTATCCCCTACCAGTACAGCGTGCTGAAGGACGAAGCGCCCGATACCGAAAAAAGCCACGTCTATCAGAATTTTCTGAATGCCGCAGATGTCCTTGCAGGCGGCGGAGGCGGCGACGGCTTTTACGGCATGGTCTTTCAGGACTCCGACGCTGCAAAATGGATAGAAGCCGCAGCATTCTCGCTTGCAAATACCCCCGACCCTGCACTTGAAAAAACGGTCGATGATTTTATCGACATCATAGCCAGGGCGCAGGATACCGACGGCTACCTTGATACCTGCTTTACTATCAAGGATAAGGACAGACGCTACACTAACCTTTTGGAAGCGCACGAGCTTTACTGCTCGGGGCATTTTATGGAGGCGGCGTGTGCATACTTTGAAGCCACCGGCAAGAGAAAGCTGCTTGATGTGATGCTCAAAAATGCAGAGCATCTCTATGACAGATTCATCACAAATGGCGCTCCCGGCTATCCCGGTCACCCGGAGATAGAGCTTGCACTGTTAAAGCTCTACCGCACCACAAAGAATGATAAATGCTTGCAGCTCGCAAGGCATTTTATTGATACCCGTGGTACAGACCCGGCGTTTTACAGCAAGGAAGCCGAAAAGCGTGACTGGTCGGTGTGGAACAGCGACCCGTGGGATAACGCCTACCGCCAGGCAGATAAGCCTGCAAGAAGGCTCACCGATGCGACAGGTCACGCAGTAAGGGCAGTGTATCTGTATACGGCAATGGCAGACCTTGCATCAAGTGATAACGACAGCGAGCTTTATGATGCCTGCAAGCGCCTGTGGCAAAGTATAACAAAGCGCCGTATGTACGTCACCGGCGGTATCGGCTCGACAGTACACGGAGAAGCATTTTCCGTGGACTTTGACCTGCCGTCAGATACGGCATACGCTGAGACCTGTGCGAGCTGCGGTCTTATGTTCTTTGCGTCCCGTATGCTTGAAAACGAGGTAAACGGCGAGTACGCCGATGTTATGGAGAGGGCATTCTATAACACCGTGCTTGCAGGTATGCAGCTTGACGGCAAGAGATTTTTCTATGTAAATCCGCTTGAAGTAAATATCGGTATTTCAGGTATCTCCCCGACCCACAGACATGACCTGCCCGTCCGCCCGAAATGGTACGCCTGCGCCTGCTGTCCGCCCAATGTCGCCAGAACGATAGAGTCGTTCGGCAAGTACGCCTACGGCGAGAGCAGCGACACTGCGTACTGTCATCTTTTCGCCGCCGGCAAGGTCAGCTTTGAAAACGGCATATCGCTTGAATGTAAAACAGGCTACCCCTACGAGCTTGATGTTAAGTACCATGTTTCCGGCAGCGGCAGGCTTGCGGTCAGGCTCCCCGGCTGGAGCCATAGCACCACTGTCAGAGTAAACGGAGACCCCACCCATGTTATCAGCGAAAAAGGCTATATGTACTTTGATATAGACGGCAGCAGCGAGATAGAGCTTTGCTTTGACAAGGATATAAAGAGGATATACTCAAACCCCGTCATACCGGCACTTACAGGAAAGGTATGCCTTATGAGAGGACCTTTGGTCTACTGCTTTGAGGGCAAAGACAACGGCGGCAGTGTCGCAGACATCAGCCTTACAGACGGCGATGCAGTCACAGCACTTGACGATTCTCTCCCGGGTGTAACAGTCATCGACGTGCAGGCTGTAAGAGCAAGCTATGACGGCGACAGCCTTTACAGCGACAAAGCCCCCGAATACACACCCATTACCGCAAGAGCCGTTCCCTATTACACATGGGGCAACAGGGGCGAGAACCAGATGCGTGTGTGGACAGATCACTTAGCATAAAAAAACAGAGGTATCGCAATGTCGGTACCTCTGTTTTCTTTATTACTTTGAGAGCTTCATCTTCATCAGTATGCTCTTGTCACCTAGCGCTGTTTCGTCCTTTGTGACACCTATAAATCCGCTGCCGAACATCTCAAACAGATTTCCTGCTATCGTAAACTCAGGCAGCCTGCCTATGAACTTCTCGCCGTCACATAAAAGCCCTGTCTGTATCGGCATGACATAGTCGCCCTTTTCGTTGAAGCCGCCGCCGGAAGCCATTATCGGGTAGACTGTGAGCCTGCCGTCAAGCAGCTCTCTGGCACTCTTCTCAGACTGTTCAATGTGGAAATTCACTCCCCCGTTCTGCGGAATGTCAGACAGCACTCTTACCGCACTTCCCGTATGAGGGACACCATACTTGTCAGCTATCCTCTTGTCAGCGTACCCTTTGAGTATTACGCCGTTTTCAATGTAGGTGCAGCTGTCACCGTCGAGCGTTACGCCCTCGCCGTCAAAGAACGGGCTTGTCCATGCCTTTTTATCCGATACGTCATGCCTGAGTGAGAACCTCTCATCAAACACCTGCTGCCCGAGCTTTCCTGCAAACAGCGAAGTCCCGAGGGCTATATCCTCCGCATCAAGGTACTTGTAAAATTCCGACAGATAGCCATAATATGTGTCCTGCAATATTATATCATCAGGCAGCTCCACCTTATTGCAAAACGCATCAAGGATATTGTCAGCGTGGCTTATAAACTTATTTATATCAAACTCACGCTTTTGCATACTGATGTAGCCGTCTGTTATGTCCTTGCTGTCCTTGTGCTTGAACGAAAAATACATCGACGTATAGCCGTCAGTGTCCTTGTAGTCAAGCCCCAGCGAGTTTGTCATCGACATCGTCTGCCTGTAAAAAGAGAACTCGCCCTCTTTTATGATAAAATCCGGATGACGGGCATTGAGGTAGTCAAGTATCTCTGCGCTCTTTTGCTTTATCTGTTCACCTGTAAGTATATCCTTTGTAAGGTCACGGCTGCGCTTGCCTGTTTCAAGGGAGAACTTGTAGGGGCGCTCCAGAGCAAGGTTGTCGTCTGCTTTTTTAAAGCCCTCGTCATCGCTCATTTTGCCTTCCGTGTAGTATATTCCCTCCGTGCCGTCCTCAAACACCGCAAAGGAGTTTTCCTCCTTCATCACTCTGTTAAAGCTCTCCGGCTTGTTTTCATCTATTTTGAGATTTGTGTATTCTGATATTCTCTGCTGCTTTTGTCTTTCCATTTTGCCGCCTCCTTAATTAACAGTGAGTGACCTTACTCTTATAGTAGGTCCGCCTGCCGAGACCTCTATGCCCTGTCCGCCCTTGCCGCACATAAAGGTATTGATAAGCTCAAAATCGTCGCCCAGCGCATCAATATCAAACAGCGTCCTGAACACGCTGCCTGTCACTACATTCGCTCTTACAGGCTCGCATATCTTGCCGTTTCTTATCCTGTAACACAGGCTCGGCTGCATGGTAAAGGTCGAGTTGCCGGTGCCGTAATTCACATCATAAACGTAGATGCCGTCCTCTATGTCCTTTATCATCTCCGAAAAAGGCGTGTCGCCGCCCTGCATATAGGTGTTTGTCATTCTCACTATCGGCAGGTGGTGGAAATCCTGCGCCCTTGAATTTCCGGTAAGCTCTTCATCAAGCACCGCAGCGCTCTTTGAGTCGTGCAGCCTGCCTGTCAGTACGCCGTTTTTTATCAGCCATGTAGGCTTTGGCAGAGTGCCCTCGTCATCATAGGCGATGTAACCGTGATTCGGCATATCTCCGCTGTCGCAGATAGATACAAGGTCGCTACCGACTTTTTTGCCTATGACCCATTCGTCCCTGAGTGCCTTGTCACTGAGCATAAAATCCGCCTCGCTCTTGTGCCCGAAGCTCTCATGCGTAAACATCGCCGTCACCACTGGTGCGAGCACGCATACATAATCGCCCGGCTCAACATCTACCGCATTATGTGCATAGTCGATATACCTGTTTCTCTCGGCAATTATCTCATCAGAGCGGTCTTTGAGCTTATCAAAGCTGTCTGTCGAGAAAAATCTCCTTGCCCTTGTGGTGATACCGTCAACTATCACCTCAAACACCATGCCGAACTCACAGTTCTGATAGTCCTGGGTGATCTCTGCACCCTTGCTTGAATAAAATTCCTTTATCTTATGCGTCTGCGAATAGACTGCTGTGGTGGTCTTTACCTCCTCTATCCCGTCGGCGCTGCAATTTTTAAGGTACTCTCTTACAAGGCGCTCTCTCATGCTGCGTGTGACCCTTCTTATATCAGTGTCACCGTCGTATTTAAGAACGCTGTCCTTGTTGACCTGATAATTCTTAACAGTCGGGTCGTTATAAATATCGTCGTTTTTGTCAGCCAGAGCTGCCAGATCATCAAGCTGGTGCTGAATGTCATCAAGATCATTGGTAACGGAGGAATACCACATCTTACCGTCATACACCCTTATGATAGCGCCGACAGAGCTTACCTCGTTGTTGTGGAGCATTTCATTGTTTTTGATAAGTATTGATGCCTTGTCGTCACGCTCGATACGAACGTCACTGTAAACGCCTTGTGGAAAATCATACATGGTCTTTACCGTCCTTCCTTATTTATAGTGTGCTTTATCATTCCTGTAAAAGCATATCGCTCAGCTGTGCTACTGTGTCTGCTATCACCTCGGCGCCGTGAGCTATAAGAAAATCTCTCCCACGAAAGCCGTAGGAAACGCCTATGCAGTCGATGCCGCTGTTTTTTGCCGTCATAATATCTACGTCCGAGTCACCGATATATACAGCAGACCCCTTATCAGCGCCGAGGGCTTTCATAGCCTCATACACCGTGTCGGGTGCAGGCTTTCTTCTGATACCCTCACGCTCGCCGGCGCAGAAATCAAACAGTCCCGGGAAATAGTCATCTATAAGCTCTTTGACCGCAAAGTCGGCTTTATTGGAAACTACTGCCGTTTTGATTCCCCTTTGTCTTAGCGCCGAGAGAAGCTCCGGTATGCCGTCATAGGGCTTTGTCTTGTCCTTGCAGTGGGCTTTATAGTGGGTCTTGAAATACTCAAACACGCCTGCTGTCTGCTCATCATCTGCATTTTGGGGCACTGCACGCTCTATGAGCTTTTTTATGCCGTTGCCGACAAACTGCCTTACCTCATCGACCGTCCTTGCCGGAAACGAATACTGCGCCAGTGCCGCATTGGTAGAATCCGCAAGATCATCAAGCGTATCGAGTATCGTGCCGTCAAGGTCAAAGACTGCGTATTTATATTTCATTTATTATTACTTCCTTTCAAAAACATAGCCTGTGATAAACCGCCTGCCCTCATACACCGAAGATACATCATCATAGACTGACGCAGACTCAGCGCCGTTATTTCGGTTATAGACATATACCTTGCTGCGGCGCTTTTCAAAGGCGACTGTATGCAGACCTTTTGTAAAAAACTGCAATGGGAAGAGCTTACAGTCATCACGCTTTCTGTTCCAGAATGAGAGTATGCCGCAGCAGGTGTCTTTATCATTTACAAATTCTTCAAGCTCATGTGCCTTGTCATATTTATAATAGTGTATTTTATGATAGTCAAAAAACCTTACCATTTTTCTCGGTGCTGTACCAAAGTACCCTGACGGGAAGATACAGTGCATCATATTAAGCTCAAACTCATATATCACCTGCGGCAGTGCCATATACTGCCCGTGCATATTGAGAGCATTGGCGCAGGCTATAAGCTCGCAGCCGCACCATTCAAGCGAATGTGTGCCGTAGATAAGGCGCTTTAGCTGCGCTGTTCCCTGCCCGTGGAGCATTGAGTTTTCAAGCCCTGAAAACTGCTGCGAGTTATGAGCAAAGTTTTTTTCGGCACGCCTGATACGGTATTTTTGAAAACCGTGGTACTGCTCAGGCGAGGTGATCCAGTTTTTCATAGCAGCAGTCCTTCCTTGCTTAAAGCAACACCGCACGACCACCGGTTCTGACACACAATGGTCGTGCGGTGTTGCCTTAATAGAACGCATTTATCTTCGCAAACGCCCGAAACTACGCCGATTAGAACAAGTGTTCCACGTGGAACACTTTAAAAACGGGGAAATATTACGTCCGGGAGATGCTTTTTTTATTATATCATATTTCATTTTAAAATGCAAATGGTTACAAAATAATTACAAATAGTTACAGCACTTGTTAATCTTTCGGCAAAATACAGGGCGTTTTTATAGGCGTAATGCACAAAATAAGCTAATTTTCTTTATAAGTTATAGGCTTATAGTGGAAAAATCCGGGCAAATGTTTACAGAGCGGTTAAAATGTGGTATAATATGGTTACAGACAAATAAATATACAAAAAGAACAAAAGGAAGGTTTGATATTTATGAAGGCAGAAAGAAGTATTGTCCGAACGTCGCTTTCGACGGCGATGGCAGTAATTATTTCATTTTCGACACTCACTTACGCCAGTGCAGACAGCGACATCAAAAAGATAATAGAAGAAGATGTCACGACAGTACAGACGGTATGCGACAGCCACACATTCGGCAAGGGCGTCGTTACAAAGGAGGCTACTTTAAAAGCACAGGGGGAAGTGACCTACACCTGCAAAAAATGCGGTGAGACAAAAACAGAAAAAACAGCTAAGCTCATCAATATAAAGACAGCCAGGGTGAGCGGGATAAAAAGCAAATACAAATACACAGGCTCGGCAGTAAAGCCGGCAATAACAGTAAAGGTAGGCAAGGTCAAGCTCAAAAAGGGCGTAGACTACACTGTAAGCTACAAAAACAACAAAAAGCCCGGTCAGGGAAAGATCATAATAAAGGGCAAGGGCGCATATGCCGGCACGTTGATAAGGAAATTCAGGATAGCTCCTGCAAAGGCAGCTATAAAAAGCGTAAGGTCAGACACAGGCGCACAGGCTGTTGTAAAGGTAAAGGCAGTAAAGGGCGCTTCCGGGTACAGGATAGTAATTTCTGAAAACAAGAGCTTTAAAAAGGTAAAGTACGCTTACGCCGGCAAAAACAAAAAGCAGGCAACGCTCAAGGGTCTGAAAGGCGGAAAGACTTACTATGTGAAGGTACAGGCTTACAAGCTGATAAACGGCAAGAAGTGCTACGGGGCTTTGAGCAAGAAGGCTAAGGTCACTGTAAAGCTGACACAGGAGCAGAAGGATTCACAGCTTCGTCAGGAGGTCGCTGAATACGGAAGAAGTATGCAGGGCGGCTCTTATGTATGGGGCGGCTCGAGCTTCAAGGCGACTGACTGCTCGGGTCTTACGATGCAGTGCTACGCAAAGGTAGGCATATCTATCCCCCACAACGCAGCTGCTCAGGCAAGCTACGGTGAGCCGGTGACTATGGGCGCTATGAAGGCAGGCGACCTTATAATCATGAACTACGGCTCTCATGCGGCACTTTATATTGGCGACGGCGAGTTCGTTCACGCTACGAATCCTGAGCGTGGCATCGTGGTAGAGCCGGTATCACAGTTACAATATTATCATGTTGACACGGTAAGAAGACTTATATAAAACATCACATAAATAGCTAAGCCCGGGGCGGTCATTCATCTGACCGCTCCGGGCGTTTTTTACTGCTTATCAGAGTATCTTGGTACCCTCGTTATCTATCGTTATCTCATGCACCTTCCAGCTGCCAAGACCGGCGTTTTCAAGAGAGAACTGGAGCTTGCCGGCGAAATATTCATTAGAGCCGTCCGCTATCGCCATGACTGTCGGTCCGGCGCCGGAGATATATGCAGCATATGCACCGTGAGAATAGGCTATATCGAAAACATCGTTCACATTCGGGATGAGCTTCATTCTATACGGCTGGTGAAGTCTGTCGTCAACGGCGGTACGGAGGTTCTCAAACTTTCCCGTGAGCAGTGATGCCGAGAAAAGTGCTGCACGGGAGAGATTATACACTGCGTCCTTATGCGACACCTGCTCGGGCAGGCAGCCACGGGCGGCGTTGGTCTTCAGCTCAAAGTCGGGTATCATCGCCACGAATTTCAGGCGTGTATAGACCTCCTGCTTTACCCAGTGGACACGTCTGCCGTCAAAGACCGCAGTAACGATACCGCCGAGCAGTGCAGGGGCGGTATTATCAGGGTGCCCCTCTATCTGGGCGGCAAGGTCTACAAGGTCGTCCTTGGTGAGCGGACAGCCGAGCATCTCGTTTGCGCCTTTAAGACCTGCTATTATACAGGCTGAGGAAGAACCGAGCCCTCTCGCCATTGGGATAGCGTTAGTCTGGCGAAGTGTAAGCCCCGGCAGCTTTTTGCCGCAGACCTCATACAAGTCCTTGGCGGAGATATAGATGAGGTTTTTTTCATTCTCGGGGACGGGGGTATCATCGAGCGACTTTATATCAAGATGATCGTTCTCCTCCATTTCGGCGGTGTTATAGAATGACAGCGCCAGTCCGAGCGCATCAAAGCCTGCGCCTAAGTTTGCGCTTGTAGCCGGTATTTGCAGTTTTATCATATTAAAAGCTCCTTTATTTATAAAGTGGATAAGCATTTGAAATATATGGATATAATTTTTTTTAAAATGCTATTGAAAAGCAAAAAAAAGTATGTTATAATGGTAGTGTATGATTAAAGGCAACACCACACAACCACCGAACAAAGCCTTTGTGCGTCGTTGCTTTAAAGCTAAGGGGGTCTTACAGTGAGCAGCTTTGAACAGGAGAGTTTTTCCCTTGAAGCGGACAGCTTACTCAAAGTGCCTGACGGCATCATCCTCCCCTCTCCCACAGACCACAAAAAGAATGTGGAGAAGGAACGCACCTGCTGCTTTACAGGGCACAGAGCCAAAAAGCTCCCCTGCTACGGCGACAGGAACGACCCACGCATCAAGGCGCTATGCTCAAAGATCTATTTTGAGATCAAGGAGCTTTACGAGAAGCATGGTGTAAGGTACTTCCTTACAGGCATGGCAAACGGGGCGGATCTCCTTTGCGGAGAAGAGGTCATTCGTCTTAAAAGGGAATTCCCGGATATTGCACTTTACTGCATAAGCCCATACGTCGGGCATATCAGGGAAATGACATCGCCGGACGACAGGTATGTTTACAGTATGCTAAGATATGCTTCTGAAAAGAACCTGACTCTGTTCGCAGAGTATTCAAAAAACGTCTACCGTTACAGGAACAGCTTCCTTGTTGAGCATTCCTCCTATATGCTGGCGATATTTGACAAGCACAAGGACCAAAGCCGGTACTCGGGTACTGCTATGACTGTGAGCATGGCAAGACGTGCCGGGCTCAACATCAGGATGATAAGTGATCTGTGACCTTACAGATATTATTTTACTACATTTTTCAAAAGAATGCAAGTGTTTATTGCGGTGAATATGAATGAACACCGCAAGAAAGGGGAAAATACTCAAAATGTCAGACAAAGCCAAAAAGAACAAGAAAAAGAAAAGATCGCAGGCACCGATAGCTCTGGTATATTTCATAGCGCTGTGCGTATGCCTTGTCACGGTCGGCGGCACGGTGCTGATGCTGTTTAAAAACAACAACATCATGAATTTCGGCAATGCTGAATCCACAGCCTACGAGGGCTACACCTCAAACGACTGCAAGACGGTGCTTTTTGCAAGGGTAAACTCGAAAAATGTACTGCATGATCTTGTTATATACAGGCTCGACCCGACCAAGGACAAGCTGTTTATAGTTCCGCTGACTGCCTACACCTATGATACCGCCTCGGGCAAGAATCTCAAACAGGCGCTCGAAGCAGGCGGTATGCCGGGGCTGACGCAGTCGGTGGAGAGCTGCTACGGCATAAGCATAGACAGATACATGACGGTCAGCAACTCGGCGTTCCAGAATTTCTGCGACCAGCTCGGCGGCTACACCTACACCGCCCCGGAGGATCTTTACTATCTCTCGGGCGACAAGGACACTGATGCCAACGACGTAGCTTTAAAGGCAGGCAGCACTCAGAACCTCATGGGCAAGCAGATAAGGCTCATCATGACATACCCTGTATTCTCGGAGGGGCGTCAGGGCAATATAAAATTTATGGCGTCTGCGCTCGAAACGATGCTCAAAAGTGCGTTTGCACTGCCTGACTCGACCAAGGGCGAGCTTGATGTATGGTACAACATACTCAAAAAGAAGGCAGACACCAATTTTGAAGAGGAAGATTACACCCAGATGAAGGGTATAGTGACGGATATGCTTGACAGGGCGACAGCTCCTGTGATAGCTCTTACCCCGACAGGGACATGGAGTGAGGATGAAAAGCAGTTTATCCCGGCACAGGGGTTCAGGGACGAGCTTGCTGAGCAGTTCACCCCGGCGGTAGTCGCTAAAAACAGCAGCTCTGAAAACAAATAAAGGAACGGTGAGAATATGAAGCTCATGGTAATAATACTCAACCGCATAGATTCTCTTGAAGCGCTGCTCGAGGGTCTGTCGGCGGTAGGTGTAGGCGGTGCTACCATAATCGAATCATCAGGTATGGCAATGACGCTTTCAAGGCTTGACAGCAGTGTTCTGAGTGCCTCGATAAGAAGTCTTTTCAGCGGTGACGAGGACAACAGGACTATACTGTCCGTCATCAAGGACGATCAGCTTGAGGTGGTAAGAAAGGTAGTATACAAGACTGTCGGAGATCTCTCAAAGCCGAACACGGGTATCCTTTTTACGATACCGCTCGACTTTGTTGAGGGCACGAGAAAGGGCAGGAACACACCGCTGTTAAACAAGTCCGCCGGTGATAAAAAGGAAGAAACGGAAGAACCAAAGGAAGAGCCGGACGAAAAAGAAGATAAATAAACTGATGCCCCCTGAGATGACCTCAGGGGGCATATTATTCAGGCGATACCGCACAGATATTATGCGGTGTTGCCATTATTCATTTATCCTTATATCCTCACGGCAGTTTATAACGTCAAGTCTTCCTGTACGGCTGCCGAGCCCGAAGCCCTCACGGGTACGGAACTCCATTACCAGCTCGCTTTCGGATACACGCACATCGCCGTCGCCCGTAACGTCGCCGATGCCTGATATATCAGCGCCCTCGCAGTAGAAATTGATAGCAGTATGGGCGATACTTATATCTGTATCTCCGCCACGGGTACCAAGGCAGGTTATCTCTCTTCCACGCAGCTTACATTCCATTCTGCCGCTGACAAAGTCTATCCTGCCTTTGCCGCCCTTCATAGAGCCTGCACCGCATATCTCCATGCCTGTAAGCTCTGTGACAAGTGCAAGGTTTTCAAACTTCATATTAGCATTGCCGTCAAGCGTACCTACGCCAAGGCAGTTAGCAGAGGATATTTCAACGTGCAGTGCGCAGTCACAAAGCTCTATATCGGCATTGCCTTCGTGAGTGCCGACGCCTACACAGCCGCCGCCCGAACAGTTGACCTGAACGTTGCCTGAAAGTATCCTGATGCTCTTGTTTTCCTCGTTCATACCGCCGCCGATACCTACCGAGTTATCGCCGTTTGACTCAACGAACAGATGACCGTCGATAAGCACGGTGATATTGCCGTAGCTCGAATGTCTGTCTGTACCGATACCGTAAGCGCTCGCAAGCTCAGACTTGACTGACAGCGTACCCTCGCCGGTAAGCGTAAGGTCTGATGATACCGGCACATAGATACCCTTTGAAAGAAGTGAGTTTCTCCCCACTATATCAAGTGTCACCTTACTGTCCTTGCCTATCGTGATTATCGGGTTATCCTTATCGGTCATGAGCATAGAGCCTTTAAGGGTTATCTTAGTTTCAAGCCCGTCCTTGACGATTATCGACATATTGCAGTGATTTATAGCATCGCCCTCGATCGTCACCTGCGGAGTCTCAACGAATATGACAGTGTAATGCTCTTTGGTTATCTTCAAAAGGTCTACCGTTTCGCTGTTCTTCGGGTGGTAGATCTTGTCGATATTTGATGAGTATTCAAGGTTTATCTTGATTATCTCGTCCTTGATAGTATCGGAGATCTCATATAGTATGAACGGCTTGGGCTTTGATACATAGTACCCCTGTATAAGATCAGACCCCAGACCTATCATAGTTTTCAGCTCGCTGTATGTTTCAACGCCCTCTGCAAGCGCCTGGAAGCCGTTTGCGTGAACAAATTCTATGATAGACGAAACGAGCTTCTGCATTTTAAGATTAGAGTCGATACCTGCTATGAGCTGTCTGTCTATCTTGACATAGGAGGGATTATATCTTAGCAGGTTGGAGGTATTTGAATAGCCCGTACCGTAGTCGTCTATCGCAAGCTCCATATTATTATGCTTTATCCTGTCCTTAACGATAGCAAGCTGTTCATCGCTTATCTCAGACTGCTCGGTAAGCTCTATAACGACCTTTTCAAGCAGCTCACCGTAGTCGGTACGCAGCTTAGACCAGTCTGAATCATTGAGGATATGTGCGCTGATAGAGTTTACGAACAGCTTCTTTGACGAGAACATCTGCTGATTCTCGCTTATGAGCTTGAGCGCATTGAAAAACGTTACCTTTTCTATATCATAGAGCCTGTCGTACTTTGTGGCGTAGTCAAGTATCTCGAGCGGATACATCTCGATACCGCCGCCGCTGCGCATAAGTATCTCATACGCAAGTATCTCGCCGGTATGTGCTGAGATTATCGGCTGGAAGTGGTAGCGGAAAAGGTTCCCGTCAACAAGCGTTGCAAACTGCTCGACCCTTGCAAACTCGTTTTTCTGGTTTTCATACCTCTCGACCGAGTAGCCGCGGATAGTTCCGAAGCCCTTTGCCGCTGCTTCAAACAGCGTGAACCTTGCGGTATTCATTCTCTGCACAGGTGATGAGAGCGATGCCGCACAGCCTGCCGTGAAAATAGCATGGGTATCCTCAGACCCGACAGATGTGAGCGTATACTCCTCCACCTTTTTCTTGAC
The DNA here is from genome assembly GCA_017470535.1 of Ruminococcus sp. Classification (GTDB taxonomy): domain Bacteria; phylum Bacillota; class Clostridia; order Oscillospirales; family Ruminococcaceae; genus NK3A76. The sequence continues at coordinate 17,534 of JAFUYP010000031.1, forward strand.
AGCTGTCAGGTACTGTATATCATCGCCCGAGAAATCAGGTACATACAGCCACAGCTTGCCCTGCGGCAGCGAGCAGATAAGTGCATTCTCAGGGACTGCCTCCATAATAACGGTGAGTATCTCATAAATATGTATATCCGACAGATTGCGGCTGCCTGCTTCTTCAAGCTGAATGAGTGCAAGCAGCGATCTTGAACGCTCCTCAGACATAGTGGATATGAGCCTGTTTACAGTACACAGCGAAAGCATACCGCTGTCGCCTGCGGTATTCTCATACACAATGCCGAGCATCACGGACGTATCGTCATAGAGCTTTCTTACGCCCACATGAGCTGTATCGTCATCAACAAGGCGGTTGATAATTGATATATACATATCATATGACGGCTCACCCGTTACACCCATAAGGCGCTTTGCATTATCGTCGAACTCAGCTTTATGCGTTTCCTTGAAAAACGCATATCTGCCGACATTCGGCGCAAGCTCCTCCATATCCTTCCAGGCAAGCCCGAAATACTTTTTCCATAGTAGTGAATCTTTACCAAACATTGTACATCCCTCTTAAAGTGCAGATTGGCATTATAGCATAATTAATCAATATTATTATACCATTTTTTATTCAAATTGTCAATAACAATATGATGATATTAAACGATTGAAAAAGCATTATTATAAAAAAATCTCAGGATCACAAAATGACCCTGAGATTATTATGTCAATATATTATCCTTTCAGATACTCTTTGCCGCAGATATACCAGCCGTCGTCGAGCTGCTTGAATATCACCGGGAACTCGTCCATGAACGACTTCTCACATTCAGGCTGAACGTACACAAGGTAGTATATCATATAGCTGTTCTTGCCGGACTTCCTGGCAGTTACAGGCATATAGACGATAGCGTCACCGTTATCATCATAGTATGCACCTATCCTGTCGAGAACTGTCGGGCGCAGTGCCTTTTTAGTACGCTTCAAAAATTTCTTCCTTGACTTTTTAAGTGCTTTTCTGGTCTTTTTGAGTGCCTTGTCGTTTGAATACTCGGTGCTGCACTCTGCCTCGCCGGGGCAGCCGACGATGTCGATATTTACCTCGCCGTCGCCGTTTACATATGCGCTGTATGCGTTCTCCACATAAAGGTCGTTGAAAAGCTCGCCTGCACGGACTAACTTCTTGCCGTGGTGCTTATAGACGTTCTTGACCATTTTCTTAGGTGATGACTTACGGATATGGCGAAGTGTCAGCAGCAGTGTAAGACCGGCTGCGCCTGCTATTATCTTGCCCTTATGTCTGCACCAGATGTCCTTAGCGCCCTCTTTGACAGCCCTGGGGTCAATATCCTCTCTTGAGGGTATCCTTGCCCTTATCTCGCCGGGGATACGCACGATAGCTTCTCTGTCGGGGAGCTTTGCTATAAGCGCCTCTTTATCAGGAAGTTTTGCAAGTATCACCTGCTTATCGGGCAGCTTTGCAAGTATCACCTCTTTATCAGGGAGTTTTGCAAGCAGTGCCTCCCTGTCAGGGAGCTTTGACAGAATATCAACTTTCATTTATTATTCCTCCATTTCTATTTCTGGCTTTTATATACAAATTTTTTAGCAAGGTCGGTATCATCATAACCGAGCCTGAAGCCTATCCATGTTATCAGCGGGAAAACAAGCGGCAAAAGCCCTATCCCCACAAGCTGAGCGGCACTTAATGCCTTAGCGTCAGCCGTAACTGCAAAGATATTCACGGCAGGCGCGAACATTGAATTTATCAGCTTATACGCCGGGTAGAAATTGCCGATAATGCCGTTTGATGAAAGTATCAGCAGCACATAGCACACATAAGTAGGCGCAGCCGCCGCAAGCCCCATTACAGCCCCGAAGCTCCTGCACGGAGAGAGCGTGCCTGATCTTATGCCCTTACAGGCGCTGTAACCCTGTTTTAGCCCGAAGTCTGCCATTATACAGATAACGAGCAGCATACACACTATCGCAAAGACAACGTGCGCCGACTTACCCATAGCCGACACCACGACCATATAAAAGACAAAAGTCACGATACAGAAAAGCTCGCATTCGAGCCATTTGAGCAAAGCGCCGAGCAGGACTTTTTTCTTATCTTCATCAGTTCTCATTATGATTATCCTTTCGGAAAAATAAAACTATTATATATTATAACACATCTTTACTGACTTTTCAACTTTTTACAAAAATTTTCATTTGATAAACACATTTTTTATGGATATACTAAATATCAGAGCAAAGGAAAGGAAAGAAAAAACAAATGAAAAAACATTCTTCACAAGACGGCACGAAGGTCTATCAGCCACGGCAGAAGCTCTCGCCGTCGGGCATGACCAATGTTATCACCGACCCTGACATTATAAGCGGTGAATACAGTGCGGTAAACGACGAGAACGTCGCACTTGCCAAAAAATGGGTAGACGAGAATGAGAAGTAGTAAAGCGGCAGGGGGCTCCTGCCGTTTTTTCCATTAGTTTACTTTTATATTTAATAGTATCTTTATTGACTTTTTGTAATATGAGTGGTAAAATTGTTTCAGAGGGTGTTTTCTATGATGAAGCGTTTTATCGGACTTATATCACGGCACAAGCAGCTCACATCGGCTATTATGCTGCTCTTTTTATGCGTGATACTCAATATTCTCGCATGGACTGCAAGCGGCTTTTCCGACTGGTATGCTGAAAATATTTTTCCTTTCTGGGTGGCGACGTTCGGAAGGGTGACTTCACTTTTGCCGTTTTCGTTCGGCGAGATACTTATTATCACGGGGATAATACTTGTGATAGTATCGGTCTTGGGGATAGTGCCGCTTTTGATGATATTTGGGAAAAAGCGCCGGCTGATAGGTAAGATATACGGCTTTACATATCTATGGATACTTACTTTTATCGTGCTTACCGAAACGCTCAATTGTTTTATCCTTTACCACTGCACGCCGGTGAGCGAATACTATGACATCGGAAGCCGCGAACACACAGACGCACAGCTGATAGCTTTAGCAGATGCCCTTATTGACAAGACCAACGAGCTTGCGCCGCAGATGACAAGGGACAAGGACGGATATTTTATACTGACTGCCGATCTTGACGAGACTGCGAGAAATGCAGTGGGCGCTCTCAGTGAGGAATTTGACAGGCTCGGAGGGTACTATGTAAGACCTAAGAAGATAATGAATTCATTCTTTATGAGCCAGCAGTATCTAATGGGGATATATTTTCCGTTTTCCATGGAGGCTAATTACAATCAGGAGATGTACCAGTGCAACCTGCCCGAAACGGTATGTCACGAGCTTGTACACACAAAGGGCTTTATGCCGGAGGACGAGGCGAATTTCTTTGCATTTTTAGCCTGCATAAGGACTGACAACAAGGAGTACAACTACTCGGGGTATCTGAGCACCGTCAAGTATGTTCTCGGCAAGGTCGGAGAATACTGCGGCGAGCAGCAGGAAAATGAGCTTTACGCAAAGCTCAGCGAATACGCATGGCAGGACATCACAGGCAACCGCAAATACTGGGACGATGTGCAGCAAAGCGACGAGGGGCTGTTTGACAGCGAAACTGTCGCTGAGATCTCTGACAAGGCGATGGAAACGTCACTCAAGCTAAACGGCATAGAGGACGGCAAGCGCTCCTACGGAAGAATGGTCGATCTGCTGCTGAACTACTACTTTAAATAGGTGGGTATATGAAACGCTTGATGTTACTGATATTGACAGCAGTGATGCTATGCTCATGCAGCAGCAAGAGCAGCAGCTCACAGACGGAATATTTCTCAAATGAGCGTGCGATAGAGTCATCATCAGACGGTGCTGACAGCAAATCTGCTAAGGAAGAAAGCTCATCGCAGCAGGAGAAAAAGGTATGGAAAGTATTTGACGAGGTATATCCGACGCTTGATGATAACAGCCGCTCATACAAAAACTATGAGATAAACCGCACTGTCTGGGACGAGAGCGGCTTACAGGGGCAGCTTATAGAGTCAGGGCAGGACACCGCACCGCAGAATGAGCTGTGTCTTGGGAATTACCATTTCGGGTACAACGGCTGCGAGGTGATAGCAGGGTACAATATGCTCACTCTTTGCGGCATTGATGCTGATATGCCGAAGCTGATAACAGAGTTTGAACAGAACATCTTAGTAGCGCAGGACGGCTCGCTCGGCTCTGACCCGAGGAAAATGGATATGCTGCTCGACCGCTACGGGATAGAGTACACAAAGCTATCGACACTCTATGAATGTGACAAAGCACTTGAAAGCGGCAGCGACATCATATTTGCATTTTACACAGGCACGCCGTATTTCAGTGAGATACACACTATCTGCATCACCGGCGGAGAGGACAAGTATGTACTCAACCGCTACAACACTATCGACGGCAGAAGTCAGATAGAAAGCATAAGTGACATAGTTGACGATGAAAAGCAGATGATAACAGGCTACGCTGTTTAGGCAACACCGCACGACCCCTGTGCATCAGATGCGCCGTCCAGATTTTCGTAAGATTGCCTAAATTCGACGCAGGCTTGCTGACGCAAGTCAAGGAGAATTTGGGTAATATGACGGAAAGCTGGCAAGCAGATGATGTGCAGAGGCGTTAGCCGTGGGTCGTGCGGTGTTGCCTTAAAAGACAAGGGAAGTAATATGAAAGAATACATAACACATTCGCCCGAGGAGACTATTTTGCTCGGGGAGGAGATAGGAAAAAAGCTCAGAGGCGGCGACATCATCGCCTTTGAGGGCGGCTTGGGCTGCGGAAAGACCACGATAACAAGGGGCATATCAAAAGGGCTGGGGCTTGGTGATGAGGTTTACTCCCCTACATTTGCGCTTGTGAATGAGTACCGTGGGGGGCAGCTGTCGCTGATACATTTTGATATGTACCGCATACTCTCGCCGGAGGATCTGGAAACTACCGGTTTTTTTGACTACATGAGCGATGACAGCGTTTTAGCGATAGAGTGGAGCGAGAATATCGCAGACGAGCTGCCGGAGGGTGTGATAAAAATATCCTTTGAGCGTACAGGCGACGAAACGAGAAAAATTACTATAAGCGGAGATGAAAGATTTTGATGATACTCGCTGTTGATACCTCCGGGAAAACGGCAAGCGCCGCACTTACAAAGGACGGCAGGCTGTTGGGAGAGATAAACATAATTACAAGGCTGACACATTCACAGGTGATACTGCCTATGGTACAGAGCCTGCTCGAAAGGTGCGAAACGAGCATTGATGATGTTGACATAGCAGCTGCTGCAAACGGTCCGGGTTCATACACCGGGCTGAGGATAGGCATTGGTGCTGTAAAGGGTATGTGTCTGGGGCGCAGAAGTCTTAAATGCGCAGGGGTATCTACTCTGCTCTCGCTTGCATACAATGTTTCGGCTTTTGAGGGGAGCATTTACAGTGTGATGAGGGCAAGGAACACGCTTTGTTACTTTGCGGCGTTCATTTCACAAAACGGCAGGCTGACACGCACGCTTGATGACTGCATAATGGAAAGCAGCGACATAGCTGCACTTATCAGGCAAAACGGCGGCAGGGCTATGCTTATAGGTGATGCGGCTGACATGATAAAGGAGCTTTTTGAAAGTGATGAGAGCGTTATGGTCGCCCCCGAAAAAGACCGCATAGCAAGGGCTGCCTGTGTATGCACGGCGGTCGAGAATGATGATTCTCTTATCACGCCGCCCGAAGAGCTTGGTGTGAGCTACTTACAGCCTACAAAGGCGCAGAAGGACAGAGCGCACCGGGAGGGAAACAATGTTTAACGGCTTTACAAAGAACGCCACGGAGTTTTTGGCAGGGATAAGGGCTAACAACAACAAGGCGTGGTTCGAGCAGCACAAGAGCATTTATCAAAGCGAGGTCTACGAGCCGATGTGCGAGCTGGCGGCTGAGCTATTTAAGCCGTACAAAGACCTTGACGGCATGATGTTCAAAGCAGGCAGGATATACAAGGATCCTTTCCTGTCGCCGGAGATAAGGTACAGAGATACGATGTGGTTACAGATACGCCACGAGGCTATGTGGTGGAACAAGACACCTGCGTTTTTCTTTGAGCTATCGCCCGAGGGAGCGGTATTCGGGTTCAAGCTGCCAAAGCCGGACGCAAGCGTTATGGAGCTTTTCAGGATGCAGATAGGCGATGAGCGTGACCTGTTTTTATCTCTTATTAATAAGGCAGAGCAGGACGGCAGCATTGAGATAGTGACCGATGAATACAAGCGCAGAAAGCCGGGCTTTACGAAGTTTAATGAAAAGTATTTCAACATTCGTGGGATAAGCATTCACCGCACCATAACTGACGGCAGAACGCTTTATTCCAAAAAGCTCAAAGACCATATCAGCAAAACGTTTGATGAGCTTTTTGAGATAGAGGAATATTTTAACGACCTTGTCGTGACGGACGGCGTTATCAGAGCAAGGCGTGAGATACAGCTCTCAGAGCCGGGCGAGGCGGTAATGCCAAAGGCGCCTGATGTGGAGTTTATGTGGTAGGTGTATTTGCCGTAGGCAAATACTTCGGAAGTTATTAGAGGTATGGGCAGGCAAACAGGCTGACAGCATCAGATAATTGTGCATTGTGAATTGAAAAAGGGGTACATATATGAAAGCCAGCAGAAATTATCCCGTGTTTGAGGTGTCTAAGAAAAGTGAGAGGAAGATCAAGGCAGGACACCCGTGGGTATATGACAATGAGATAGAGTCTTCCCCGGAGGAATGTGAGAACGGGTCGCTTGTGGACGTAGTAAGTTCAAAGGGGGCGTATCTCGGGACGGGGTTTTTAAGTGAGAAAAGCAAGATACGCATTCGTATTCTGTCAGGGAATGCCAATGACAGGTTCGATGAGCCTTTCTGGGGCAGGCGGATAAAGTATGCGATAGATTACAGGCTATGCGTTATGGGCGATGACTTTGACTGCTGTCGGCTGGTATTCGGTGAGGCAGACGGGCTGCCGGGGCTGACGGTGGACAAGTACGGTGATATTCTATCGGTCCAGGTGCTGTCCTTCGGGCTTGAAAGGGTAAAGGAGGTCATCTACAAGGCGCTTGTCGATGAGCTTGCTTTACATGGTGTGAATGTCCGGGGGATAATGGAGCGAAATGATGTAGCTATAAGAGAGCTTGAGGGGCTTAGTCAGTACAAGGGATGGTATCAAGCCGGGTTTCTCCCCTCGCCGCCTGACCACATAACTGAGATAGTGGAAAACGGGATAAAATACAAGGTAGATGTACTTGACGGGCAGAAAACAGGTTTTTTCTTAGACCAGAAATACAACAGGCTCGCTGCTGCGAAGATAGCAAAGGGCAAGCGTGTGCTTGACTGCTTTACTCACACAGGGTCGTTCGCACTCAATGCCGCTATGGGAGGTGCGCAGCACGTTACCGCAGTTGATGTGTCGCAGTTCGCAGTCGATACCGCAAGGGCTAACGCCGAGCGCAACGGGCTTGAGTGCAAAATGGATTTTGTATGCGCTGATGTTTTTGAGCTGCTGCCAAAGCTCGCAGAGCAAAAGGCAAAGTATGACTTTATCATACTCGATCCGCCGGCGTTCACAAAAAGCAGAAGCACCATTAAAAACGCAGGGCGTGGCTACAAGGAGATAAATCTCAGGGCTATGAAGCTGCTGCCGAGGGGCGGCTATCTTGCGACCTGCTCATGCTCGCATTTTATGGACAGTGAGAGGTTTCTCTCGGTGGTCAAAAGTGCGGCGGACGATGCAGGAGTGACGCTCAAAATGATAGAGGAGCGGCATCAGTCGCCAGATCACCCGGTGCTTGTCGGGGTGGAGGAAACGGATTATCTGAAGTTTTACCTGTTTCAGGTGATATAAGGAGGCATTCTTATGAAGGCAAAAAGATTGACGGCGAGTATGAGCCGGTATCGGGTGATGTGAACCGTGACGGATACAAAAACATCAATGATGTTTTACTGATACAGCAGTCTATTGCAGGCTGGGGCGTTGACATTGACAAAGACGCTGCTGATGTCAACGGTGACGGCACAATAAACATAAATGATGTCTTACTGTTACAGCAATATCTGGCAGGCTGGAAGGTCAAGATAAAATAAGGGTTATATACAAAAGCTCCCACGGACATAAATCCGTGGGAGCTTTGATCGTTTTTTTAAGATCAGCTCAGTTCAAACATTCCGGTGTAGAGCTGGTAGTATTTGCCCTTTTGCTCTATGAGTGAGTCGTGGTCGCCTCGCTCGATTATCTTACCGTGTTCAAGCACCATTATAGCGTTTGAATTCCTTACCGTTGAAAGTCTATGGGCGATAACGAATACCGTCCTGCCTTTCATAAGAGAGTCCATTCCCTTTTCGATAAGAGCTTCTGTTCTGGTATCTATCGAAGATGTAGCTTCGTCAAGGATAAGCACAGGCGGGTCTGCGACTGCCGCTCTTGCTATGGCTAAAAGCTGGCGCTGACCCTGCGAGAGGTTCGCTCCGTCGCCGGTTATCATAGTGTCATAGCCCTCCGGCAGGTGCTTTACAAAGCTATGTGCGTTTGCGAGCTTTGATGCCTTGATGACCTCTTCATCGGTAGCGTCGAGCTTGCCGAAGCGGATATTATCCATAACTGTTCCTGTAAAGAGGTGGGTATCCTGCAATACCATAGACAGAGAACGTCTGAGGTCTGCTTTCTTTATCTTATTGATATTGATACCGTCATAGCGTATCTTGCCGTCAGGAACATCATAGAAGCGGTTTATAAGGTTCGTGATAGTCGTCTTGCCTGCACCGGTAGAGCCGACAAAGGCTATCTTCTGTCCTGCCTTTGCATAGAGTGATATACCGTTCAAAACTGTTTTCTCAGGCTCATAGCCGAATGTCACGTCATCAAATTCCACCCTGCCCTCAAGCTTTGTATAGGTGACTTCGCCTGTTGCCTGGTGGGGGTGCTTCCATGCCCAGACACCTGTACGCTTATCGCTTTCGGTGATATTGCCGTTTTCATCTACATTGGCGTTTACAAGCGTTACATAGCCGTCATCGACCTCCGGCTCTTCGTCGATTATGGAGAACACTCTCTCTGCACCTGCAAGTGCGGAAAGCACCGAATTGAACTGCTGTGAGATCTGCTGGATAGGCATAGCGAAGTTTCTTGTATACTGCAAAAATGCGATTATGACACCGACTGTGAGTATACCGTTTATCGCCATGACACCGCCTATGATAGCTGTGACTGCGTAGTGGATATAGGAAAGGTTATTCATGACAGGTCCCATGATGCTTGCAAAGAAGTTAGCCTTTGTTGCTGCGTCACGAAGCTCGTCGTTTATCTTATCGAAGTCTGTCTTTGCCTCGTTTTCGTGGCAGAACACCTTTACTACCTTTACGCCCTCTATCATCTCCTCGATATAGCCGTTCGCCGCACCGAGAGCCTTCTGCTGCGCCTTGAAGTATGCGCCGGAGCGTGTGCCGATGAACTTGGTTATATTGACTATCACAAAGAACAGCACTATAACTATGATAGTGAGCTGCCAGCTGTAATAGCACATCATTATGAAAACGCCTGTTACGGTGATGCCTGCTGAGATAAAGCTCGCAAGTGAGTTTGAGAGCATCTCTCTTAATGTATCGACATCGTTCGTATAGCGGCTCATCACCTCGCCGTGGGTATGGGTATCGAAAAATCTTACGGGGAGCGATTCCATTTTATTGAAAAGCTCGACCCTTATCTTATACAGTGCCTTGGTAGAAACATTGAGCATGATACGGGCATAGCAGAAGGTCGACAGCGCACCTATCACATAAACGCCTGCCATAGTTGCAAGGGTCTTTATGAACTTGTGCATACCCTCGCTCGTTTTATTGCCTATCATGGGCTTTATATCGTCATCTATTATCCTTTGCAGAAAAGATGTACCTGCGACCTGTGCAAGTGCCGATATTACGATAAAGACCACAACAAGTACCAAAAATGCCTTATACTCGCTCATATAGCTGAATATTCTCTTTATTGTACTGAACACGTTCTTGGGCTTTTCACCGGGCTTCATTCCTCTGCCCCTGCCGCCGCCGTTAGGTCCTGCCATCAGTCCTCATCTCCTTTCTGCTGGGAGTCATAGACTTCCCTGTATACTGCATTTGATGCAAGAAGCTCTTCATGAGTACCTATGCCGTCGATCCTGCCGTCCTCCAAAACGATTATCCTGTCGCAGTCCCTGACGGAGGATATTCTCTGGGCTATTATGATAGTTGTAGTATCGCCGAGCTTTTCACGGAAGGCTTTTCTTATACTTGCATCTGTCGCTGTATCGACTGCACTGGTAGAGTCATCAAGAATGATGATCTTTGGCTTTTTGAGCAATGCTCTTGCGATACAAAGTCTTTGCTTCTGACCGCCGGATACATTTACGCCGCCCTGTCCGAGGTCTGTTTCATAGCCGTCGGGGAAGCCGCTGATAAACTCATCAGCGCAGGCGCTCTTACAAGCGTCCTCTATCTGCTCATCTGTTGCGTTCTTATCGCCCCAGCGCAGGTTCTCCTTTATCGTTCCCGAGAAAAGGACGTTTTTCTGCAAAACGACCGAAACTGCATCACGGAGCTTTTCGAGCTTATAGCTCTTGACATTCGCTCCGCCTACCAGCACCTCGCCCTCGGAGGTGTCGTACAGTCTTGGGATAAGGGAAACAAGGGTGGTCTTTGCAGAGCCGGTCGCACCGATGATACCGATAGTTTCACCGGAGGCAATTTTCAGGTCGATATTTTTGAGCACTGCCTCCTCTGCTGTATCGTTATAGCCGAAGGTGACGTTTTTAAACTCGACAGAGCCGTCGTAAACCTCTCTTTGAGATGCGTTTTCATCGGTGATGTCGGGCTGCTCGTCGAGCACCTCGACTATTCTTGAAACGGACGCTCTTGATATTACGAGCATCATGAATATCATCGAAAGCATCATAAGCGACATAAGTATCTGGTTTATATATGTAACGAATGCCGAGAGGTCGCCTATCTGCATATCCTCGCCTATTACCATTTTACCGCCGAACCACAGCACGGCTACGATAGTGGCATACATAGTCATCTGCATTATCGGGGAGGTAAGGATGACGAGCTTTTCTGCGCTTATCTGAGCTTTTCTTACAGCCTCGGCACCCATGCTGAATTTCTTCTTTTCGTTGTCCTCTCTTACGAACGCCTTGACTGCACGGATACCGATAAGGTTTTCCTGAACGTCGGAGTTCATCTTATCATATCTGTCAAGCATAAGTCTGAATCGTGGGTGCGCCTTTGTCATTATAAAGGTCATCGACAGTGCAAGCACCGGCACCGACACCAGGAAAACAAGTGACAGGTCGGGCTTTACCCTGACTGCCATTATGAGTGCGCCTATAAGCATCACAGGAGAACGGAATGCCATTTTAATGAGCATCATAAAGGAATTCTGAACCATTGTAACGTCTGTGGTGAGTCTGGTGACAAGTGATGCGGTGGAGAAATGGTCAACATTTTTGAACGAGAAATCCTGCACCTTATTGAACAGCTTGCTTCTCAGGTTCTTTGAAAATCCCATGCTCGCCTTTGAGGAGAAGTACGCACCGAGAGAGCCGAAGATAAGTGACACTATCGCCATGCCTACCATGAGAAGTCCCATTTTGACGGTATATGCCGTTCCGCCGTCGCCCTCGATACCGTTATTTACGATAAGCGACATAACATACGGGATAAGCACCTCCATACCTACCTCGCCTATCATTACCAGCGGTGTGAGCAGCGTATAAAGTCCATAGCCGCTGATACAGGGTTTAAGTTTCTTTATCAAGTCTTATCATTCCTTTCGGGATAATTTGTGCATTTTTCCATAAAGCTGTCTGCCAGCTTTTCAAGGATAGTATTGAGTCTGTGCGCCTCCTTTTTGGTGACTGCCGACTCTATGAGCTCTTCAAGCTCTAAGATATTTGAAAATGCGACAGATGCCGCCGCCCTGCCCTTATCGGTCAGGGAAATATACTTTGCCCGTGCGTCCGATTCATTGGCACTTCTTGTGACAAAGCCGCCTTTTTCAAGATTTGCAACTATACTTGTGATAGTTGAGCCGCGTCTGCCGGTAGCTTTCAGCTCGCTCTGCGCTATCCTGCCGCCGGGAACGTGGGAAAGTCTTACAAGTATCTTTGCCTGCGAATGGGTGATACCGTAGGGGGCGAGCTTATTATTATTATACACGTCCAGCCAGTGTGCGATGAAATCTATCATAACGGGCGTTTTACGAACAAACTCGTCACGCTCTATGAGCAGCTTATCCATGATCTCCCTCCTTTTTGAAAATAGTTAGGTATCGAACTATATTTATTATACCGCATCACATCAGAAAGGTCAATATCATTAATCACAAAAATAGTTAGGTGTCTAATTATTTTTTGTGCAATTTTAAGAAGAGTCGTATCATCTCTACTTGACAAAGGTGCATTATTATTATAAAATATAAGTATACATTATATTGTAACGGAGGTATTTATCATGGGGATATATGAAAAGCTCACACGCTGTCTTGAAAGTGTAAGAGCAAAGACCGACTTTGTTCCGCAGATAGCTCTTGTGCTCGGGTCGGGGCTTGGCAGCTTTGCTGAGCGCATCAACAAGGCGGCTGAGATAGATTACAAGGATATTGACGGCTTCCCGACATCGACTGTCGAGGGGCACGCAGGCAGGCTGGTATTCGGCACGCTCGGCGGTGTGAAGCTCGTCTGTATGCAGGGCAGAGTACATTACTATGAGGGGTACGGCATTGAAGATGTCGTTCTTCCCGCAAGGCTCATGGCGCTGCTGGGGGCTAAGGTGTTATTTCTGACAAATGCGTCGGGCGGTCTTGGCAAGGGCTTCCGGGCAGGCGACTTTATGCTTATAAGGGATCACATATCCTGCTTTGTGCCAAATCCTCTGATAGGAAAGAATGTTGACGAGCTGGGGACACGTTTCCCGGACATGAGCGAGGTCTACGACAAGGAGCTTTGCGGCATAATAAGGGAGAGTGCAAAGGACTGCGGTATAGATCTCAAGGAGGGCGTTTACTGTCAGCTGACAGGTCCGTCGTTTGAAACGCCTGCGGAGATAAATATGCTTGCACGCTTAGGCGTTGATGCTGTGGGTATGTCAACAGTAGTCGAAGCGATAGCTGCAAGGCACGCCGGAATGAGAGTATGCGCAGTTTCCTGCGTATGCAATCTTGCAGCAGGCATCTCCCCCACTCCGCTTACCCATGATGAGGTACAGGAGGCAGGAAGACAGGCAGCACCGAAATTCAAAGCACTCATCACAGAATCGGTAGAGGGCATATCCGATCATCTGTCAACGGTAAGGCTATGATGACGTATACAGACAAAAAGATCTCAAATGAGATAATGAAAGGAAATTTGATATGATAAGATTTAAGAATGCAAGGATAATGACGCTCGCAGGTGATGATCCGTTTAAGATCACAGAGGGCGAGGTATGGACTGACGGAGACAAGATAGCATTTATAGGCGTCCCCACAAAGGAGCAGCTTGAAAGCACGAAATTCGAGCGTGAGATATGTGTTATGAAAAATCTGCTGATGCCGTCGTTTAAAAACGCTCACACACACTCGGCGATGACCTTCCTGCGCTCATATGCAGATGATCTGCCGCTGCAAAAATGGTTGTTTGAAAAGGTATTCCCGCTTGAAGCAAAGCTCACGGGAGAGGACGTTTACTATTTTACGAAGGTCGCAAATCTTGAATACCTGACAAGCGGCATCACGGCGAGCTTTGATATGTATTTTGAGCTTGATGACTATGTAAAGGCCTGCACGGAAATGGGCTTTCGCAGTGTGATGTGCGGCTCTGTTTCGGGAGAAGCAGGCAGGATAAAGGAAGTGGAGGAGAACTTCTTAAAGTACAACGAGGTAAGTCCGCTCATCGGGTACAGGTTAGGGTTCCATGCTGAATACACCTGCGACGAAAAGCTGCTTGAAGCTATGGGCAGGCTCGCCGAAAAATACAAAGCCCCCGTATACACTCACAACAGCGAGACTGAAAGCGAGGTAGAGGGCTGCATAAACAAATACGGCAAGACCCCGACAGCGCTGTTTGACAGCTTAGGGATATACAACTTTGGCGGCGGCGGCTTCCACTGCGTTCACATGACAGAGGAGGATCTTGACATATTCAAAAAGAGGGGCGCATACATAGTTACTAACCCCGGCTCAAACTCAAAGCTCGCAAGCGGTATCGCAGACATCAGGGCGATGAAGGACAAGGGCATAGGGCTTGCTATCGGAACAGACGGACCTGCAAGCAACAATGCGCTCGATATGTTCAGGGAGATGTATCTGATGACGGTGCTTGGCAAGCTGAGAGAAAAGGACGCTGCTGCGTGTGATGCGTATGATGTGCTTTATGCTGCGACTGTCGGCAGTGCGAAGGCTATGGGGCTTGATGACTGCGACACATTAGAGGTCGGCAAGCAGGCGGACATCATTATGATAGATCTTAAACAGCCCAATATGCAGCCGATGAACAACATACCGAAGAACATAGTTTACAGCGGCAGCAAATCAAATGTTGCGCTTACCATGTGTGCAGGCAAAGTGCTTTATGAAAACGGCAAATTTACAGACTTTGACACAGACGAGATATATAAGGGCGCTCAGGAACGTGCTGTCCGCATCCAGAATGAGGTGAAAAACTGACCCTCACAGGGAATGAGAAAAAATATGCAGCGGCGCTTATCACAGCATTCATTTTAGCGGTATCGCTCATGGTGACGCTAAGTATATGGCTTTACGGGAAGCTGTTAGGCTCGGGGCTGCTGCTTGAGGGAACGTGGAAAAGCACGGACAGTGAAATAAAAACAGACGGTAAAACGGCGGAGATCTTCAGCGGCGGTGCTGCGGAGTCCGCCGTTTTGAATATACTGTCATATGAAGATGATATGCTGTCGGGCGGAAGAGTGGTCTATCACTGCGAATTATGCTTTGAACACAGAGTACAGAGCGTCACTATCATATACGAGAACCACAGCGGCGTCAGGCTCATGGAAGTAGTAATTGACGGAAAGAGTGAAATATTCCTTTTTGAATAATTCGTTAAGGTCGTATAATAATCACCATAATACGCCGGTTTTTTACGCCTGCTTAGTGCAAATTTCTGATTTTTTGCAGGATTTAAAAAAATAACTTGCAAAAACGGCGTGAAAAGTATAAAATAATATAGGTAAAGAATTATTATAAGATATTATAAGTATATGGTGGAGGAAACAACATGGAAATGAAAGATATGTCAAAGGAGCAGTTAAGTGAGCTGCTCTCAGCTGCTAAGAAGGAATATGACGGCTACAAGGCTTTAGGTCTTGCGCTCAACATGGCAAGGGGCAAGCCTGCGGCAGATCAGCTCGATCTTACAAAGGATATGCTCGATGCTGTAAGCTCATCGACTGACTGCAAGGCGCTCGACGGCACTGACTGCCGCAACTACGGTGTGCTTGACGGTATTAAAGATACAAAGAAGATATTCTGCGATATGCTGGGTGTGGCTGAGGACGAGCTGATAGTCGGCGGAAACTCATCACTCAACCTTATGTATGACACTATCGCAAGGAACTTTATGTTCGGCGTAAGCAAGGAGGCAACTCCCTGGAAGGACGCAGGCAAGGTAAAGTGGCTGTGCCCTGTACCGGGATATGACAGGCACTTTGCTATAACCGAGAGATTCGGCTTTGAGCTTATAAACATTCCGATGAACGCTGACGGTCCTGACATGGACATGGTGGAAAAGTTAGTAAACGAGGACAGCAGTGTAAAGGGTATCTGGTGCGTACCTATGTATTCAAACCCGACGGGCATAACCTTCTCTGACGAGGTGGTAAAGCGCTTTGCGGCTCTGAAGCCCGCTGCAAAGGATTTCAGGATATTCTGGGACAACGCTTACTGCGTACATCATCTGACAGACACGCCCGACACGCTTTTAAACATTCTTGATGAATGCAAAAAGAACGGCAATGAGGACATGGTATACATCTTCGCATCGACATCTAAGGTATCGTATGCAGGTGCAGGTGTGGCTGTAATGGCTGCAAGCAAGAACAACATCGACTATGTAAAGTATCACATGACAGTACAGACGATAGGCTTTGACAAGATAAACCAGTTAAGGCACGCAAGGTACTTCAAGGACTTCGACGGCATAAAGGCTCACATGAAAAAGCACGCAGCTATCATCGCTCCCAAGTTTGACGCTGTTATCAAGGCGCTTGATGAGAACATCAGACCTTTGGGCATTGGCAGCTACAACACTCCGAGAGGCGGTTACTTCATAAGCTTTGATACACTTCCCGGGTGTGCTAAAAAGGTAGTGTCATTATGCAAGGACGCAGGCGTTATCATGACCGGTGCAGGAGCTACCTTCCCATACGGCAAGGACCCTCAGGACAGCAACATAAGGATAGCCCCTACCCTGCCGCCGATCGACGAGCTGGAGCAGGCTATGAAGGTGTTCATTTGCAGCGTGAAGATAGCAAGTGCTGAAAAATTACTTGCGGAGTAAAAGGATATTTATATAAAAGCTAAGCGCAGGGCAAAAGCTCTGCGCTGTTTTTGTTATAGGCAACACTGCCGGGCCATTGTATGCCGGTGGTCCGACGGTGTTGCCTATATTATGATGCCTTTCAGGTGGTCGCATTCGTGCTGTATCGCCTGGGCGGTGATGCCGGTGAAGGTACGGCGCTCTGTCTTGAAATCCTCGTTTTGGTATTTTACCTCTATCTCATTATAGCGTATCGTCCCTCGTGAGCCTAAAAGGGACAGGCAGCTCTCCTGCGTTTCATACTTGCCCGAGCGTCTTTTTATCTCGGGGTTTATCATGACGAGCTGACCGTCCCCGGTATCGACGATGATCACCTGCTTTAATGCGCCTATCATATTGGCGGCAAGACCTATACATTCATCGCTGTGAGCAGTGAGAGTGTCTTTAAGGTCGGTGATGAGTGCTGAATCATTTTTATTTGCAAGTGTGCTTTTACGGCTCAAAAACTGAATATCCTTTACAATGTTTCTTTTCATAGTGACCTCCGGGAATACAGAATTATTATAATACTATTATACCACTTATCCCGGAAAGTTTCAAGTAGGTCGGGAAATATGGCAGGTACGAAGTGTAGTTTACATAAAAAAATATGATATTACTTGACGCATGGCTGCATATGTGGTATAATTTAGCAAGAGCAACACCGCACGACCACCGGCTCACGCCTTTGTGTGCCATCTGCTTGCCGAATTTCCGTCATAATACCCAATTTTACCTTGTTTTACGCCAGTAAAACTGCGGCAAAAATGGGCATTCTGACGAAAATTCGGCGTGTTCAGCAAAGCTGAACAACTGCATACTGACACACAATGGTCGTGCGGTGTTGCCCAAGAGGAAATATCATGGGAGGGAACATTATGAAAAAGTTTATCACACTTGCGATACTTTCGGCGATGACGCTCACTATGCTCACAGGCTGTTCTGACAAGAGCAGCAGCAAGGACGAAAGCCAGACGTTCACTGTCAGTGAAGCGGCAGGGCTGGTCGAAGCTATGAACGAGCCTGTCGTGGTCGATGAGCCTGATGCTATGGCTTACCTGCTCGGAGAAAGCGACACGGTATACATCGGCATGAGCGTAAAGGAGTTTGAAAAGGCAATGGGCGGCACTATCACTGAAAAGAATGCAAGCAAGTACGACAAGGACGACGGTGTCATCTATGAAGAATTCTCGCTCGGCAAGAAGGACAGCATACTCGGCGGAAGGCTCAGTCTCGGTGACAAGTACGATCAGAAGCTGGTACTCACCTTCAAGGACGACAAGCTCAAAGAATTCGCTGTGACGGTGACGGGGCTTACAAAGGAGCAGTCTACTGCTATATGCGACAGCTTTATAGACACCTTTGACGGCAAGCTGATAAAGGGGTACGAAAAGACAACTGTTTCCGAGCACGGCAAGCGTCTTGAAAAGGGCTTCGGCAAGGGCAGAGATGACTACATTGCTACTATGACCCGTGATGATACTCTTGACGGCGATTACATAGCAAGGTTCTCTATGCAGATATACTCAGAGAGATACGGTATGTGATGTTTGACCGCTCTGCTCATGAGCAGGGCGGCTTTTCTTGACAGAAATAGTTTAAAATGGTATAATTAGTATTACAAACAGATATGCAAGGAGGAAAACTTATGAAAAAAGACTTAGGAGCTTTGCCGGCTGTATTCCCGATGCCGGTGCTTATGGTGGCTGCATTCGATGAAAACGGTGTGGTGAATGTTATGAATGCCGCATGGGGCACTATATGCTCATCTGACAAGATAGCGCTCATGATAGACGAGGATCACAAGACCACTAAGAACATAAGGACTGCAAAGGCTTTCACTGTCGCACTTGCTGACAAAGCCAACATGGAGGCTGCGGATTTCTTTGGCATTGCGACCGGCAACAAGATGCCTGACAAGTTTGAAAAGTCAGGCTGTCATGCAGTGAAGAGCAAAAATGTCAATGCGCCGATAATCGAAGAATTTCCTGTGACTATGGAATGCGAGCTGGCTGAGATAGTTCAGACGGACAGTCTTCATGCTGTTGTAGGCAAGATCGTCAATGTCGTGGCTGAGGAGAACGTACTTGATGAAAATGGCAAGATAGACCCGTTGAAGCTCAATGCTTTGATATTTGACCAGTTCAGGTCGGGATATTATGTTGCATCTGAAAAGGCTGGTCAGGCATGGAATGCCGGCAAGGACATGATGAAGGCAGCACAGGGCTGATGAAAAGGCTGGTCTTAGCAGCGGCGGCTGTAATGCTTCTGACCGGGTGCGGCGGAAACAAGGGCAGCAGCTCTGAAAGCAGTGAAGGCACACAGACTACTGCTGTTACTGCTGACGGCGGTGAGAACACAGTGACAAAAAGCGATACTTCCGGCAGTGTATCGTCGAAGGCTGAACAGGTCTCTCAAAGCTCTGACAAGAGCAGTACGGCAGGAGCGTCGGCTGATGAGGTCTCGCAGGCTGACAGCTCAGATGCTTCACAGACGACGCAGAGCAGCTCACAGCAGCAAACAAGTGAGCAGGCAAGCGAAAGCAGTGTCAGCTCCGACAAGGGCGTCGATGTCAGTGAAGCAGCGACTGATGATACTCAGCTGCCGGATGCTGCAAACACGAAAAAGCAGGCAGCTGCCGATGATGACAAGAGTGACAGGGCAGATACTGCCAAAGGCAATGACAGCTCGGCGGCACAAACGACTGTCAGTGCCGGCAAAACGACTGACACTCAGGCAAGCTCTGCCACGGCTCAGACTCAGGACGAGTATGAGCTGCCGGTCATCCCGATAGTTTGATAAATGGCTCGTAAATGCTAAGTTTACGAGCTTTTTTATAAGTGCTAAACAGCGCCCATGTCTATATGCACAGGACTCGGCTGCCGCTCAGGCTGTGGATAGTCACCACATTCCTCGTTATGAGCAACAAATGCAGCGTTTATCAGGACAAGTTACGGACAGAAAGCGTCCTCGGGCAATAATGGACAGGCGTTAGTTTATGGAAAACAAAAAAGCCCGTAAACAAATGTTGGATAGTAATCATCGTTTTGAATGTTTTGCAGAACACTTTCTAACCTGCCAAGATCAAAATGCTCATATGTACCGCCGCCACTATACTGGATCGTTTTTTGATGGATATGTTTTGCTTGCTCTAAATCAATATAGATTATTCCATCCATCAGCTTCTCTCCTTCAATCGCTTCAGCACTTCCTGGTTTTCCTGCATAAGGCGTTCAAGCTCATCGCCGGCAGCACCAAGAAATTTTTGATACTCATTTTTATCAAGGGGCTGAATGTATTCGGAAAGCTGATAATGGAAGGCATCTCTTAATGCCATATCACGGCTTGCCATTTTGGTCCTGCCGCGAATTATCAAGCTCCTGCATAACAGTTGTGCGGAAATGCTCTACGATGACCTCGATACGCTGGGCAATGTTTGTTTCATGCAGCTCAACGAACCGAGCAATCTGCCGTTTTGCACTTGCAGTCTGCATCTTCGGATCTTCTTCTATTTCCTTGTTGATCTGATAGAAGGTCTTGTAGGTGGTATAATTCTGCAATACATCGAGGATAAAGCCTTCCTCGATAGCCTGCTTCATTGAATATACGCAGAGTTGCTAACAGCTCGGTTTGATATTCCTTTTCGGTCAGTATATTGTTCATATAATCATCTCCAACTAATAAAAGAAGTTTTTACGGTACAAACTTACCATTGTGTTCAACTCATATACATTAACAGAATCTATTTCGACAATTCCATTTGCTGTGAATTGAGTTATTATAAATCTATATTCTTCGGTTTTGGGAGCAGACAAGGCGTAAATCATATATGTATTGAACTGGGGATGAGTTTTATTCCTATACTCATATATAAAATGGCATTTATCTGATATCTCGTTTAGTATAATCTTGTGCTGTTCCTCAATAGACAAACTCGTATCTACAGTAGATAAAAGCAACGGATTAAATAACAAGATGTTTTTTTCGTGGTTTAATAATTTATCAAAAAAATGTACAACTGATTTATCTTCATGTTTATTTGATTTGCGGTATTCTTCTAATTTCGCAAAAGTCATATTCCTAAGTACATTAAACAGCAATAAAACTTTCTTTTCCTGTGGGTCAGGCATGCTGGTGATTTTAACGCCGGGCAATACTTCTGTAACAATAGGTGCTGTTACTCTTTTAAATTCCATATAATCTTCAGCAATAACAAGTTTAAAATCAAGTTCTATTCCAGAAGGACTTGCCACTGCATCTGACTGTCCTTTTGATTGGTCCTCAATTTCTTCAAATATTCCTCCGAAATGACTTACTGCTTTATCGCTTTTGTTAAGGCATTCAATCATAATCGATTCGTATTTTGTCTTTTTGTCAAAATAGAAGAAATCAAAATGTTTATACTGAATTACAGGATTGATCATTTTTTACCTCTTCCTATCTTGCTTCAGCCTATCCATTTCCCTGTTTCAAGATCAACAAAATTTGCAAGTTTAATCTCAGATACAAAATCAGAACCGTACTCGCCGTTTCGTATCTGATCATTGAGTTTAAATGATATGTTGTATAGTTTCCCTGCCTTAGTTTTCCGGATAAGCCCGTTTTCAAGGAAATATGTGATACAGCGTTTATGAGCTTCTTTATCATCGTAGTGAAGATAGAAACAACATACGCCGTCAGGAGCGTTACTATGCTTTGCTTCCGCAACCACGCCGTCGGTAACCGCTTTATCGCATATTTTAGCTGCAAAGTCGTTATCTTTGAAGAAATACATCCATTTCCCGACTTTGCTGTAATCAAACTTCTTTGCTTCGGATTCGTTTATATAATACACCCAATGACAAGCACTACTGCCAGTATTATGACGGGATATTTATCCTGTTTAACACAGGGCTGCGTATATCGGAGTTTTGCGGGCTGACCATTTCGGACATTGACTTTGACAATCGACGCATAAACGTTGAACGTCAGCTTATACGCACAAGTGAAGGCAAGTACATCGTTGAAAATCCCAAGACCCAAAGCGGAGTTAGGTCGATACCGATGACTGCCGAGGTAGAAGCAGCATTCCAAAGGATAATCGCAAGCCGAAAGCGTGCAAAGCATGAGCCGATCATCGGCGGTTGTGTCGGATTTCTGTTTCTTGACAAGAACGGTATGCCGAGGCTGGCACTGCACTGGGAAAAGGTCATGCAGCGCATAAGAGCAAAATACACCTCCGAAAAGCTGAGACCTTTGACATTTATATAACCTCCTGTTGACATAATGTTTATTTTGTTATATAATTTTTAAGAGGTGATTTCTATGTCTAGCGGATTTAAGGAACCTATTACTATAATTGAAGCAATTAGAGAAAATGTAAAAATTTTTGAACAAAATTGGACTAAAATTCGAGAGAGTATTGTTGCTGCCTTTACATTATTTTATCGATTGGGATTCAATGATACTACTTTCAGAGCCAAAAATGCAGCTATTCCTATTATTTATTACATATATTATAATGATTTAGAAAAAGAAGTTGTAAAAGTAAATTATGATTCTAATGAAAGAAAAAATATATCTAAATGGCTGGTTTTATCATTCTTAAAATCCATTTTTGGTGGTCAACCTGATTCTGCATTGATCACGATAAGAAAGAAACTTAAAGCAAGTATCGGAACCAAATCATTTCCTTCATCAACAATCAAATCAGCTTTTGCAACCGATCCATCCAGAAATTATACATTTGATAATGAGTTTATTTATGGATTGTTGGAATCTCAAAAAGATACTTCCGATGCATTTTATGTATTAACTTTACTTCAGCCGAATCTTGATTACTATAATCAAGATTTTCATCAAGATCATCTGCACCCAGCTTCCGTTTTCTATGATGAGAAAAAAATGAAGTCTTTTATACCAGAATCAGATTGGGCTTTTGCTTCTAACAAAAAGAATTGGAACAGCGTTTTGAATTTACAATTATTAAATGGAACTCTTAACTCTAAGAAAAATGATCAACCACTTGATCTGTGGGCTTCTGAAAATAAAATAGGAAAAAAAGAGCTATATGTTAAGGATACTACTAGCTTAAAAATACAGGATTTCAAGTTGTTCATCACAGATCGCAAAGAATGTTTGAAAGAAAAATTGTATGAAGTTATAAAATAATATATCAGCCATCAGTCTGTAAGTGATCTGATGGCTGATTCATTTATTCGCTCCGCTGATACCTCAGCGCACTTTCAAAATTGATAATTCCGTTTATCCTGCGTACCTCATCAGTAACCATATCACGCAGCTTAAACAGAGTTGTATCATCAATATCATTTATAGCCGCCAGCACATGAGTCTGCACACCGACCTCCACAGCCAGCTTGAACAAAGCTCGTGACAATCTCTGCTCAGAACCTTTGATTATACCGTCAGTTATTGTACCGATCTGGGGTGCAAGGTATTCAACAAGTTCAGGTTTGTTCTGCAGCAAATAGCCACAGTAGAAGCGAACTGCTTTCTCAATAAACTCCGACTTGGTGGAGCAGCTGTCGCCTTTGTAGAGACTGTTTATTGTTTTCATTGTCTCCGGGAATAGATAAACTGCAAACCGTATTTTATCGGCTATGACACCGTCGAATTCCTTCGCAGTTTCGCCGTTTTCTCGTTCTTTTTCAAATTTTGACGCTGTCATATTTCACCTTCTTTCAAAATGACACCTTTTTCCGATAGTCTCAAACCCTCGTAAACTTGCGGTCGGCTTTGCCGGCCGCTGTGTTTTTTGCGGCAAATGGAGCCGCAATTTAACCTGCAAGACAGAAATCACCCCCAAATCTCACCCTCACGGGCTGACCTCCCATTTTCCAAACATTGCGACAAACGCTCACAGACGGCTTTCACCCCCGAGAGGGTATCCTTTCCCGACCTCTGCTGTGAAACTCGCACACGGAGCGTTCTGGCGCGACACGGGGCGAGTTACTGCTCTGACTTATTCTCGCCCTGTGCTGACCGCCTTGTCCGAGGCTTCTGCTGCCTTGCCATCTTCTCGATATAGTCCCTGACCACCTGCGGTACGACCTTGCCATAGAGCTGCTCGACATACTTGTCGAGTTCTGCCGCCAGTGTGGAGTTCTTCTGTTCAAGGTACATCTCGATTGCCGACAGCTTTTGCTCAGGTATCTGTACACTTATTGTTTTCTTCATGTCATCCCTCCCATTCCCATGTCCTCATCTTCTGACTCAGCCTCGTCCTCTAATTCCTGTTCCTGCTTGGGCGTCAGCACTGTGTACAGCTTATCTCCACGCCCCGACAAAGCTCCGTACTCCGTGACCACTCCATGCTTCTTCCTCAGCACAGCCTGCCCGAAGTCATGCATATCACAACCCTCTATGATATTCCAATCGAAGCCGGTCGGGAACACTCGGCAGGCATAGGCTTTACCAAACTGACTTTCGTCCTGCACCAAAGGGTCAAAGTCATACTCATTCAGACTGTCTATAGCATCTAAAGCCTCTCCCGTAACCTCGGCGTTGAGAATTTCCATAATGGCCTTGACCTTGACGAACTTGTAGTGCGGAAGCTCTGTAAGCTCCTTTGAGATTCGTATGATATCATCAAGCCAGCTCCTATCTTTTTAATGAATTCTATTTCTCGCTTTTATCACTGCTTTCATCCTCACCGCTGTCATCGGCTGCATGGAGCTCATCGATAGCCTCCTGTACCGCCTGCGGATACTCGATACCATCATAGGTGCACCAGCTTGTCCATGTGCCTTCCGACACAACCTGCTTTGTTACATAGCCGACTGTTTCATCACAGAACACTACTTCACCCAGCCCGATATATATGCCATGCTTTGTGCCGTCATACAAACCTATTCCGGGTACCTCGGGCATAGTTGTGATGTCACCCTGCTCCGTGTAGGTCAAAGTGGTGTATCCATCGGTAAAGGTCTTGCTGTCGGGATTATAGTTCAGGTAGCCGATCATAAGACCTGCATTATCACAGCGCCTTATCTTTTGTTCACTGTCCTTTTCACCAATATACCCCGACATATATCCCCAGCCTGACACATAAGCGTTGTTTGCCCAGGCAGCCATGTCACCGGCATTTTTAGTTGTCGGTTCGGTAAACATATATGGA
>JAFUYP010000003.1 GCA_017470535.1 Ruminococcus sp.
GTGCCATCTGCTTGCCGGATTTCCGTCATAATACCCAATTTTACCTTGTCTTACGCCAGTAAAACTGCGGCAAAAATGGGCATTCTGACGAAAATTCGGACGGCGCATCTGACACACAATGGTCGTGCGGTGTTGCCTTAACTGAAAAAATGTTTATAATACTATCATCGGTATTGCAATTATTATAGATATATGCTATAATAAAACTATATTTATTTGTTAGGAGCGTGAATACAAATGAGAAAACTATCAAAGGCTGTTGCTGCTGCCTGTGCAGCAATGACATTTGCAGCATCTTTAAATGTATCGGCATTTGCATACGATTCACCTAAACAAAATGTTTTAGGATATGAGAAGAGATCTGTTACTGCGCACATTTTTGAAAAAGACAAAACGCAGGATCTTAACTGCATTTTTGCTGATGATATGCCTGCTATGCCGTATATTGATGCGCAAGAGTATCTTGATGTTATGTTTACTGTTGATTTTGAGACAGATAAGGCAGATGACGGGATCTACACTATCACAGGCAACGATACTACTATAACTATCGACCCTGAAAAAGATACTATAAAGTTTTCTGATTATAAGATGCTCACCGATAAAAATGTCACAGTTGATGAAATCAATGATGATTTTAATTATTTCAATATCGTGACTGACGAAGAGGATAATAAGAAAAATGGATCGGAATTTGATCTTTCAAAGTATGATATAGATATTATTGAAGATGATGAAAATGTGTATATCCCTTCTTATATACTCAACGACCTTTTCTCTTCATTGTATTCATCTGTGGTGTATTCAGGTGATGAGCTTTACTTTACAAAAGAGACAGATTTCGTATATGATATAGAATCCTACTATGATATTGACTTGTATAAAAATGACGAAAGATCTGAAGAAGATACAGCAAGGAGCTATAATGAGCTGTGTTTCTTGTTTGACAGGATCTATGGTGCGCCGGGACAATCCAAGCTCGCCAAGAGCATTTCAGAGAAAGGCTTTGATAAAACACTTGATGAATACAGTGATGATACAAGGCTTGCTAAGCAGTATCTTCTGGGTAACAGCTGGTCAGATCATTATATAGGTATTCTGCTTATCTCACCGCTTCTTCATGACGGTGGTCATACATTACCTTTGGCTGAGTTATTGAATAATATGCAGGAGTCTGAAGATGATCCGGTCGTTATAAAGAATTTTAGAGAAAAGATAAAAAAGATGGGATCTGATCGTGCCAGAAACGCACTTGAAGAAGTAATGAACAGTATGTCCGAAGATATACTTTCAGATGATCTTGAAACAGCCCGTGATCTTTCGTTTAAAAAACTCGATGAGTTGAAAAAATGGAGTGATTCATCTTTATATGGCTTTGGTCAAACAGCTGTATTCTCATTTGACGGATTTGATATTCCTGTCGTAAAGCAATTCAAAGAGGCAGTTGATATTGCTAAGAAAAAAGGATATAAGAATTTTCTTATCGACCTTTCTTTGAATGGCGGCGGTGAACTGTCGGTACTTGGATATATCATGTCTGCTATGACAAAAGAGGATAAGAAGGATAATACTTTTTCATTTTACAGCAAGAATGTTATAAGCGGTGAAACTTATAAAGATACCTATGAATATGACTATGACCTGAATGATGTGATAGACGAAGAAGATAAAAGCGTAGATTTTAAAATGAACTATGCTGTTCTTTGCTCAAAAATATCTTTCTCGTGCGGTAATTATCTGCCCTGCCTTGCCAAAGATAATGGTATACCTGTTATCGGTCAGAGGACCGGCGGCGGAAGCTGTTCTATAATGGTTGAAAGATACATGGATAATTCAAGGTTTACTATGTCCGGGTTCAGTACTTTGTTAAACAATGAGCTTGAAGATGTTGACACAGGTGTAGAGCCGGATCTTAAAATGCCTTTGAAAAAAGCTGAATTTGGTTATGATGCCGATAGTTTTTATGACTTTGAGAAGATAAACAGCTATCTTGACGATTTTTACGGAGTTGAGGTCGAAGAAGCAGAAGAAGTCGAAGAACCCGAAGATAGTGAAGAACAAACAGATAAAGACTCCTCGCAGACCGAAAAAGAGACAAAAGATGACACAAAAGATAATACTGAGCAGCAAGACAAAGATGATACTTCTGCCGTAACAGAAGTATCAACTACAAATACTGCCAATCCTAAGACAGCTGCCGGTTTCGGCGTTTCAGCCGGAATGATAGCCGCCGCTGCCGCAGTAATCACGATCTGCAGCAGATCACGCCGCAAAAAGTAAAGTATAATGCCCCTGAGTATTCAACTCAGGGGCTGATCTTTTATAGATATAAGGTTATACAAAAGACACTTCGATAGTATTAACGCCGTCAAATCTGTGTATAGTCTTTTCTGCGAGCCTGCCTATGATAGATGAAGAAATACTGTCGCCCTCTGTGAACGGGTCGTAGCATTTTCCGCCGTATGTTATGATCATTTTTGCACAGCTGTTTGTCTCTGAATACTCAACAGATGTTTTGACAGAAATATCATTATCATCAAGCTCAGGCAGGATATTCTGAACGACAAGCTCTTCAAATGAAAGCTGGATATTTCTTATCATCTTAGGAGTAAGCAGATTCTTTCTGCCAAAGTCTTCTATGCTTGAAACAAACCCCACAAGATCGGCATCACGGCTCGTGACATCGAATGTCACTTGTTTTGACCTGTTTATAAAAATGCGTGTCTTGTCCTTCTTTGGTGAATCAAATATCTGCTCGGGAGTGCCCTCCTCATATATGCCGCCCTCGTCCATGTAGAATACTCTTGTTGATACATCACGGGCAAATTTCATCTCATGGGTGACTATCATCATAGTCATGCCCTCTTTTGCAAGTGAACGAATGACCGATAATACCTCACTTACCATTGTCGGGTCAAGTGCCGAAGTCGGCTCATCAAAGAGCAGTATGTCCGGCTTCATAGCTATCGCTCTTGCGATAGCAACACGCTGCTTCTGTCCGCCTGAAAGCTCCTCGGGAAAGCTGTATGCTTTCTCAGCAAGCCCGACTCTTCTGAGCAGCTCCATTCCTTCACTGTAAGCCTGCTTTCTGGGTATCTTCATAAGGTCTATCGGTGCGCTTGCTACATTGTCTATTATGTTGAGATTTGAAAAAAGATTGAATGACTGGAACACCATGCCCATTTTACAGCGTACCTTTGAAATATCGCACTTGGGATCGGTTATCACCTCACCGCCGACAGTTATAGTTCCGCCGGTAGGCTCTTCAAGCCTGTTCAGGCATCTTAAAAGGGTAGATTTTCCTGTTCCGGACGGACCTATAACAGATATTATATCACCCTTGTTGATATTCACCGTCACATCTTCAAGCGGAGTGACATTTGGGTATGATTTTTTCAGATGCTCTATTTTTATAAGACACATATCACTCCGCCTCCTTTGCTTTTTTTCTTCTTTTTCTCGGGTCTGCCTGTCTGAGTATAAACCCTGTTATCAGCGACAGTATCCACGCCAGTATGAAATATATAACAGCCGATATGATAAGTGGGAAGAACGCTTCGTAAGTACGGCTTCTTATAATATCACTCATTTTGGTAAGATCCTGAATAGCAATGTATCCCACGATCGAAGTGCTTTTAAGAAGTGATATAAGCTCTCCTTTGTATACAGGCAGAAATCTTACTGCCGCCTGTGGGAATATGAACTTGAAGAATGCTTTTCTTTCGGTATACCCAAGTGCAAGTGCTGCTTCACGCTGACCGGCATCAACACTTTCTATGCCGGAGCGCATTATCTCGGACGTGTAAGCGCCGAAATTGAGCGTAAAGCCTATGATAGCCACCCATACAGCAGATATTCCGGTTTTCCCGAATATTACATAATAAAGTATCATCAGAAGCACGACCATAGGTGTGCCTTGCAAGAGCTTTACATATATATTGGATATGATATTTGCGAGCCTGCTGCCTGTGCGTCTGAATATACAGATCAAAAAAGCAAGTATCGTTCCGAATATCACCGACAGCAGCGTAATGACACAGGTAGTCATGATACCCTGTAATATCAGCTTGTATCTGTCTTCACGGATAAAGTTTTTATTAAAGCTGTTTTTGATGGTGGTCATGAACGATTCGTCCGAATCAGTGCTATTGCTGCCGGCGCTGTCATCTTTTACCATTACAGCGTTTTCGATAGTATAGATAGCATTAGAAAAATCAATTTTCTCTTTGCGTTCATCTGTGACATTCAGGTTTGCGAAGATGCAGTCTATCTTTCCGGACGATGCAGCTGCGATTATCCCGGAGTAATCATATATCTTAAACTCTATCTCTGCATCAGCCCATAATGCAAAACGCTTAGCAAGTTCAATATCGTAGCCGGTCAGGGTATTATCCTTATAAAAGCTGTACGGCTCTACGACTGCTGTTGTACCGATGATGATCTTCTTGTCAGCTGATTCCGGTTTGTCTATCTGCGGCATTGTGTAGTCTTTGTTTACGACCCAGCGCTCATACATATCATCAAGCGTACCGTCTGCTTTTGCCTGCTCTATGAATTCATTGAGCAGTCCCTGAAGATCATCGACTTTTGAAACACGGGAAATACCGATTGCGACCTCTATACTCTCGCCTAAGTTTTCCTCCAGCAGTCTGACACCGGTAAGACCGTTTTCCATCGCTATCTCCATTTGCTGACGCTCGAAGACAAAAGCATCTATTTTGCCCATTTTTACTGATTCTAAGCCGGTAGTCAGTTCGTCGTACAGTTTCAGATCTGCTTTTGGCAGATACTTTTCCACAGCGATCATTCCGGAAGCTCCTGTATCGGCACCGACGTGGCGGCTCGGGGCGTTCAGTTCTTCTATACTTAATTCCTTGTCTGTATTATTAATATCCTCTGACCTTACTGCAACGACGATACCTCCGGTGCTTACAGGGTCAGAGAACATTACCTCTTCTTCACGCTCGGGGGTGACATTCATAGATGTGGTAAACTCATACTTGCCTGATTCGAGCGCCGGTATTCTTGCTGAGAAATCAACATCTCCTATCTCCAGTGCATAGCCGTATTCTCTGCAAAACCTTGCTGTAACATCAATATCATATCCGACGTTTTTGTTATCCTTTATGTATGAAAACGGCTCATCAGTCGTAGTGGTTATAATATGGATAGTGCCGTTTGTGTCTTTGAGATCAGACATATCAACGACCTTTTTGCTGTCATCATTTCCAAACCATATTGAATCTATCTCAGCGATAGTTCCGTCGGCATTTGCTTTTTCAAGGAATTCATTTAACTGCTCACATATTTTCTTTTCTTTTTCGTCATTCTTGCGAAAAGCGAACGAGTATTTATTGTTGGTAAGTCTTTTTTTGATATAATCAATTTCAGGCTGTGCCGAATGTATACTTTTAAGAGCAGGCTCATCACCAAGATAAGCGTCTATCGTACCGTTTAATAATGCTGTATTAAGATCGGGGTAGCCTTTAAAATAAAAATACTCACTGTCCGGGAATTGTTTAAAGCTCTCCTGCTCCATGTTTGTGCCGGTCAGTATTCCTATCTTTTTGCCATTGTAGTCATTGGCTGTTACAGTTTTAGTCTGAGATACAGGCGATGTCCGTGAGGTATTCTTTTTCCGTGAATTGTATATCGTAAGCCCTATACCTGTCAGGAGCAGTACGAGTACAATGATTATTATAATATCTATCCTTCGTGTGTTTTTCTTCATTTCAATCACCTTATTAGAATTTAGTAGGTATTTGTTATTAGTATTATATCATAAAAGCGAAGCGTTATGATATAATTGCCCGATATGCAGGGAGCAGATCGGTGATCTGCGTATCTGCAAGGGCTTTGAAATAATTTATAATGAATGCTTTTGCATTCATTATATCATATATCAGCAATGTTGTCAAAATATGATAAGTACATATCTTTTATATTCACATAAAGCGCCCGGCAGGGGATATTATTATCATCAATGCCGACTTCTCATATTCAAAATACATAAAACTTAACTTAGAATAATGGCATTTTATCACTTGACAATATCCTGTGTATCGTGATATAATATAGTAAAGACATAAGTCTTTTTAAATTTTGCATTGTTATTTCTTAATTTTTTGTGAACGAGCTTAAAAACGGCTTTGGCAGCCGTAAAATCGCTTGATTTTTAAGAAAAACTGTGATATAATATATTTAATATCACTATTTAGTTCAAGTAGGAGGGAATGTTTTATGGCATTCATGCTTTATAGTATAGACGAGGCTATCGACTGCAAGTATGTTGTTACCAAAACTATGAGCGGTCAGGCAAAGGCAGGAACACTTATACACGTTATGGATACTAAGGAGAGATCTGACGGCGGCGTACAGGTAGATTACCGTGTAACAGGCACAGGTCAGAACTTTGTTATAAAGTTTGACAGTGTGAAGGCATTCTGTAAGTGGGCAAGACCTGATACATTCATTGCACGTCACTATGATTCCTTTACCAAGAAAGAGATTCAGCACTACCTCAAAGTACAGGACAGGAGCTTTGTGACTTTCTGTCTTCCGCTTATAATCTTGGCTGCTGTTGTAGTATGGGGAATAGCTGCTGCTCTTATGTCCGGCGCTGCAACTGTTATATTCGGTATTATATTTACTCTTATTGCTGCTGTTGCCGTACTGTTTTTGTTCAAGAAGCAGAAGGAGAGCGTAAAGCTCAAATTGTACAGTAAGATCAATATGGGTATTTCCTTTAAATAATTTAAAAACAGGGCTGTTTGACAGCCCCATGTTTTTTATCCGCAAAAAAGCCGATGCACTTAATGTACATCGGCTTTTGTTATACGAAAATCACATTACATTTTTTTCTTGAACTTGAAATTTGCCTTTGCGACCTTTTTGCGCTTTTTAGCCTGCTTTAAAAGCTCTTCCTTAGACAGTGAAGGCTTGTCCTCTTCCGGTTCATCTTCTTCGTCAGCCTCCTCAGCTGCGATAGTCTCTACGGGCGGGAGTACCTCCTCCGGCGCTTCAAAGAAAGGATTGCTCTCTTCAATATCAACACCGCTTATTGAGTTGGCAGTATTCTCCACCTCTTCCTCCGATTTAATGACATTGCCTGTATTAGCAACCGAGCGTTCTTCGACCTTATTGGTGATCTGTTCATCCTCAAAGGCGGACATATCAAACATAAAATCTGTGTCTTCCTCTGTTTGGGCTGCCGGAGTTTCCAAAGCCTCTGCTTCAGGTTCAGCGGCAACAGCATCTTCTGCTGCTGCATCTTCAATATCAGGCTGTACTTCCTCTGTTTTTTCAGGCTCTTTTGCCGAAGCATTGGAGCTTACAGGCTCTGATACAGCAGCAGGCTCTTCTTTCTTCTGCTCAGAAGGCTCATCATCTGCTGTTTTGCCGGCAATTATGTCATCTATTGTAAGATCTTTTCCTTCCTTTACAACGACCTTGCAGGCGCCGTTTGCGTCATCAGCCTTCGTAAGCATATCAAGCCCCTGTTTTGAAGGCATTACAATGCTTGCATCAGCAAGGCTTACTATGATAAGATTCTTAGCTGTAACGCTGCCGGTATCCTTCATCGAAAGAAATGCCACGACCTCTGCCGGGATATTTTCAACATCGCCGTTTTTGAAAGTCAGTGAAGTAACGCCGGTAAAGATCTTGTTCTTTTCATTTACGATAAAAGCTGCTGCAAAATCCTTCTCACCTGATGCAGAAGGCCTCATTCTTTTGATCTTGGTAGTAAGATCCTTTGAAATATTATACAGTGTGCTTGATTCCATTATGTACACCTGCCTTAGTAAATTATCTTCTTAAAAGTGTCGCCTTTCTTTCAGCGGCAAGACGCTTGTTCTCGGCGATCTTTGCTTTTATGACATCGAGCTTGCTTGAAACTAACTCCTTGTCAAATACGCATGAGAGTGAAATATCATCCTCTGTGCCGAAGTGTGATCTCTTTTTGAGATTGTTTTTGACCGACGGCATAAAGCCCTCAAGATTATTGAGCTGACCTGCTATGATAGTGTGATAATCAAGGAAGTCATTATCGCTGCCGAAAGATGTATACAGACCGTCTGTTGATACGCAGATAGCAAGCAGCGTTTTATTGTCAACGTAGAACGAGTCAAACATTGAAGCGGCATTTGCGTTACACATCGAAGAGGTGATATTTGCCGGATTTGATTCCTCGTAATCCATTATCATTGAAGTTTCACCGTCATCAAAAACAGCAACCAGACTTCCGTCACCTATCTGGAACCCGAAAGTGTATCCTCTACCTGCAACAGCGGCAATAAGAGTAGTACCATAGTAGGACTCATGCGGTATATCTTCAAATTCATCATAGCTGAATTTTGAAAGCTCCTCCTGTGTGACAGGGTTGTGGTCAAGATGATCGAGCACCTTTTCATTCCAGCGCATTATGATCTGCTTTTCAATGTGTTTTGTTATCATCTTGTGGTTATTCTTGATATTTGCCTCAAATTCTTCAGCGTTTTCATAGTATTTTGCGATCGTTTCAAGAGTAGCTTCAACAGCGCACTTAGAACCGATATTGCTCCTGAAATGCTTCTTGCTGCCGTGACCGTCAGCGACAACAGCAACAGCATATGCGTCACCTATCTGATAAGCAGAGCTGTCCTGACAAACGATCCCTCTTTTTTCATGGCTTGCGCCCATGACTGAATGGCTGAAACCATCGAACATATTTAATCAGCGCTCCCTTCCGATATTTTTTTAGTGTCAGTAAGTTTTGAAAACTTACCAACCGGTATCGAAGGAAACATCATTTGAATCATCCTGCTTTACAAGCTCCTGTATCTGCTGACCGAGCATCTTCTGCTTAGCAGCATATACATCTTCTTCGCTCAGCTCTGATTCGTTTTCTTCAGAGAGAGTCATACTCTTACTGCCTATCTGTGAAGCAGTAACAGCAACTATCTTTATCATCTGTGCGAGCTGATTGCCGGAGTATGCATGAACAACAGTGTCCTTAGTTCCTGTAAACTCAGCGAGCATATCATCATTAGCCTCGTTGCCTATACCAAGTGCGGCTTTAAGACCGAACTTATACCAGCTGTTAGAGGAAAGAGCCTTTAAGCCTTCCTTATAATCATCTGACGGATAACCGTCTGTCATAAGGAATATAACAGGTGCAAAGGAAAGAGAAGGGGAGTTTAAGAAGCTGTTTCTTGACATTCTTGCAGAAAGCTCCTTGAATGCCAGACCCATGCTCGTAACGCCTGATGCGCTGAGTCTTGCCCATTCAAAATCCTCGATAGCGATAGGCTCGGAATACATCCACTTAACATCTGTTGAGAATGTAAGTACAGCTATCTTTACTTCTGTATCAGCTTCACCTACACGGCGTATCTCGGGGATAAGCTCCTCCATAACAGTGTTGAGCTCACCCATTTTAGTGCCCTTCATACTTCCCGATGTATCTATCAGGAAGAAAATAACAAGGCTCTTTCTAGAAACACCGGTAGCACCTAACGGGTCGTCATCAAAATCGAGAAGATCGAAATCGTCCTCGACAGGCGCAGCCTTTACCTCTTCTTCTGTTGCCTGAACAGCAGCTGTCTGCTCAGAGCCCTTGGATTTATTTTTCTTGCTCATATTAGTAATGCTCCTTTTCGTAATTGACTTTTTATAAGAATATAATAATTATCAGATAGTAGCAACAACACTGCCAAAGTCTATCTCAAGTCCTTTCCAGATAGGGCAGCCCTTACCGGGTTCAACATTATAGTGCATACCGTCAGGCATTTTAGCACGCCATGTTTTCTCGGAGATATTCTTGATACCGAGAACGCCGGGCTTTAATTTGTTTTCAACAAGCTCGCCTGCAACACTCAGGAAGTCATCTGAATTCGGGTCGATCTCGCATTCATAGAACTTGCTGCCGATATAAAGCGGCAGACGATATTCAAGATTTGAGAATCCGAGTGTTGCGAAAGTAGTACCACACTTGGGACATCTGTAAGTAACATCGTCCTGCATTTCAAACATTGATGTAAAGTTTGTCCTTCCGCACGGGCAGGAGATTATCTCTGAACGCAGTCTTATAAACAGCTTCTGCCATTCATTCTCGATAACTCTCTTGTTGGGATCGTGAAGACCTTCTGTGAACGACTTTACAAATGCGTCCTTTATATAGTCAGGATATATCTTCCAGAACTTTATAACATTATCATGTATGCCTCTTACGGGTCTGTTTGAATCATCATTCGGGTCGTATACGAACAAAGCGTCTGAACCATAGTGTTTAAGCTCTGATGCTTCTGTAAGACAAACGTCCTTGATGACCTTCTTGCCCTCCATAGGGTCGCCCCTGAACAAGAGCTTGAATAGAACGACCGCCAGAGAATATTTATCCGTCTGTACATCAGGCTTAGCGATACCTCTTACTATCTCGGGAGCCATATAGCCGGGCTTGCCGCCTATACCGAAGTTGCTGCCGTCAGGTGCGATGTTGTCGCAGTCGCAGACAAGCACAGCGCCCGTATCGACGTTAATAAAGAAACCGCCGTCGTTAAGGTCCTGATAGCTCTTGCCGGCACGGTGAAGCTGTCTGAAAGCATTTACAATATTTATAACAGCTGTTACCATGGCGGATAGAT
This sequence comes from Ruminococcus sp., assembly GCA_017470535.1. GTDB lineage: Bacteria > Bacillota > Clostridia > Oscillospirales > Ruminococcaceae > NK3A76. The sequence continues at coordinate 10,623 of JAFUYP010000003.1, forward strand.
TTGTAAATCTTACCGGAGCCTTAGTTGCTCTTCCTGTGAGCGGATCGACCTTTAACTTGTATGTATTGAGTATGTCAACAAATGAATCGAAGCTCTCAGGCTTTAATTCCATAAGATAGCCGAATGTACCGTCCTCAGTTTCCTTTGTCAGGTATCTCGGCCACAGAAATTTGTTGCTCGGTGCACCGTCTGTGATATTCTGCTTGATATTGTTTTTAAATGCCTTTGGGTCTTTGATCTTCTTTATGTCGTACCATTTGAGCGCCCAGCTCATACCATTGTAATCAACAAGATAAACAGTACCCTGACCGCCGCTGCCGATAACTCCCGAAACTACGGCTTTGCCGCCGTATTCAAGTTCTACTTCCTGTCCTATCTGAAGCTCTGTCATTATACTTTACTCCTCCTTAATATCATCAGCCGGCAGAGCTGTTCCGACAGCCGAGGTGATATAATTGATTTTGTATTGCAAACAATACTTATGTATATATGAATTCTCATAGCAGTACACCGTCAGCTCGGGACAATATGAGAATGCATCATCGTCGATGAACTTTACATTTTTGTTTACTACAAGTTTTTTCAGCTTGTCACAGCCTGAGAAAGCGTTGGCACCTATACTGCTGACACTGTCAGGTATCCTCAGATGTTCAAGTGCTTCACAGCATAAAAATGTATTATCGCCGATCTCAAGCAGCCCGTCAGGCAGCTTTATATCGGTCAGTGAAACACAGGAATTGAAAGCGCCCTTTTCTATCTTCTTGACACTTGCAGGAATAACTATCTCAGTCAGGTGCTTGCAGTCGGTAAACGCATACTCACCGATAGCGAGCAGCCCGTCAGGAAGTGTAACGCTCCTTGCAAAGCCGAACCCTTCAAAGCAATAGCCGTCTATCTTTGTGTAGCCTTCCTTGACAGTTATGTTTTTCTTCAGCCTGTATTTGATAGTCTCTATCCTTGTCATCACCCTGTCATCAATATCAGGAGCGATCTCTTTGGGCTTTTCCTTTTCCTTGTCGGTTTCCTTAGGCTTTTCAATGAGTCTTAGCTTTGACGCATAAGGTATCCTTAGCATATATGTAAATGCTGCCAGCACAAACTCAGCGCCATTTACCGGAATATCATATTCCATGACCATTTTTTCTCTTGCATCAGTAATAGCCTGCGTTTTGTCACCGGCTCTTAGGAATACATCAAGTATACCCTTGTTTACCATAAGAGCTAAAAGCTCACGCTCAGTCTGATACTCGGGAAGATAGTCATACATCATTGCTATAAGCTGATCCTTGTCGGCTATCCTTTCGCTTTGCTCGATAACAAGTTGTTTTAAAGCCTTCTGAACCTGCTTTGTATATTCAAAGCCTTCGATATTCTGGACGACGAGCGACTTGCATTCGGGACACGCCGCACTGTCATCAGGTATCTGAGCTTTACATTTTTCACATTCCATAAAAAGCTCCCCAATCCTTACCGGAGCATTCCGTCCCCGGTTAATAAGTGAAATGTATATAACATACACCTACTTAATTATATAGTATATCACTTTCATCAAAATCTGTCAAGTAAAAAGTAGATTATTTGTGTAAATGGCAAATAAAAATTCTCTTTATATGTTAATTTTTTATGATATTGAATGGCAAATGGGTAAATTTTGCTGTAATATACTTGAATATATTAAAATAATGTGTTATAATAATATGTGCAAAATCAAGCAGATCCTGTGAAGGCGAGGTGTTCAGAATGAAATATGCCATATACAGCTCTGAGACCGGGCTTAATTATTTTGAATACCACGAAAGTCTTGAAAGCCTTAAAGGCACTAAGTTTGAAGGTATAATCACAGAGGATAAGCTGCCTGTCGTTCTTGACGGCAAGGGCGGTTATTTTAAGTTTGACAAAGATGATTTCAGATTTGAAAAGCTGGTAGAGTCCGATGGTTGTCCGCTCAGACTGGAGCAGATGTATTATAAGAATCTTGATGATTTCAAGCTCGGCTGGATGTCGCCGGACGGTGATACATATTCCTGCGATTATACGAGCCATACCAAAGCTGCAATAAAGATCGCCGAAAAGTATCTGCCCGGTTCCAAGTATCCGGAGAGGGCGCTCGGCAAGGCCGGCTGGCTCAAGATCATAGATTCCTGGGACGGTACACAGAGAGAGCATGGGCAGTTTGTGTATTCGCTTTCCGGAAAGATAACCAAAAGGCAGGCTGACAGATTATTTGACCTCGGGCTATATAATAATGAAGAGGTCAGACAGCTTATATCAGACTGCGAAAACGACTGGTGACAGGGCGTATCAGATAATTGTTATGACCTGCCGGCGGATAGAAAGGGCTGGTGATCTATGGCAACAAGAGTTGCGGTCATAGCTATAATTATTGAAGACCAGGAGTCGGTGGGGGCTGTGAATAAGATACTTCACGAATACAGCACCGGCATTATCGGAAGAATGGGTATACCGTACCGTGAAAAGGGCGTCAATATCATAAGCATTGCTATTGATGCGCCGCAGGATGTGATAAATACCCTTGCCGGTAAGATAGGCAGACTTGACGGAGTGTACGCTAAGACCGTTTATTCTGCTGTTTGAAAAATTTATTTCTGACGCTGAAAATTTTATTTAAAGCGAAAGTAATGATCTGTAAAATGAATACTTTTTGCTGTAACTTTGTTATGGCATTATTGTGTTAGTCGGATCCTGCTTTCGGGGAGTCCGGCTTTTTATTATGTGGAAAGGGGTATTATCATGGGACTGAACTCAACACCTTCTTCTGAAAGGGTGCATATAGGTTTTTTCGGCAGACGCAACGCCGGCAAGTCAAGTCTTGTCAACGCAGTGACGGGTCAGCAGCTTGCTGTGGTATCTGACACACCGGGAACTACGACTGACCCTGTTACAAAGGCTATGGAGCTTTTGCCGCTCGGGCCTGTCGTTATAATAGATACCCCAGGATATGACGATGAGGGCGAGCTGGGCGAACTTCGTGTAAAAGCTGCGTCGAGAGTGCTTTGCAGGACAGATATAGCCATACTGGTCACGGATATTACAAAAGAACTCGGGGCTTGTGAAAAGCAGCTCATAGGGCTTTTTGAAGAGAAGAAGATACCTTATCTGATCGTCGGCAACAAGAGCGACCTTCCCGAAAGAACTCATGACAAGCGCTTTGAAGTCAGCGCTTTGAATAATGAGAATATTTATGAGCTTAAAGAAAAAATAGCTTCACTTGTGAAGAATACCGACCAGACACACAGGATAGTCGGTGATATTATTAAAGAGGGCGAGCTTGCTGTTCTTGTTGTTCCGATAGATAAGGCTGCTCCCAAGGGCAGGCTGATACTTCCGCAGCAGATGGTCATAAGAGATCTGCTCGAATCAGGCGCCTGCGCTGCCGTGTGCAGGGAAACAGAGCTTGAACATACTCTTGATACACTTGTGAAAGACCCGTCGATAGTTATAACTGATTCTCAGGTTTTTGGTAAAGTGAGCAGGATAACTCCCGAAAGCATAAAGCTCACTTCATTTTCGATACTTATGGCAAAGTATAAGGGCTTTCTTGAAACAGCCGTCAGAGGTGCAGCTGCGATAGGTTCGCTCAAAGACGGCGATAAGGTACTTATTTCCGAGGGGTGTACCCATCACAGACAGTGCGGAGATATTGGCAGCGTCAAGCTCCCTGCATTGCTTAAAAAGACAACAGGCAAAAATATTGAGATAACGCTTACATCAGGCAGAGAGTTTCCGGAGGATACAGGAGATCATGCGCTTTGTATCCACTGCGGCGGTTGTATGCTCACCGAGCGTGAAATGACATACAGAATGAGAATGGCAGCAGACTGCGGTACGCCGTTTACAAATTACGGTGTAGCACTTGCATACATGAATGGCATTTTAAAAAGAAGTCTGAGCGTATTTCCTGAAATACAAAAAATGATCGAGTGAGCGGGTGACTATAATGCAAAGTGATCTGAAACAGCTTATTGATAAACTAAATACTCATAAAAAGCTCTCTCTTGAAGAGTGGACGGCACTGTTTGATAATTATACCGATGAAGAACGTGAATATGCCGCATCGATCGCAAGAGAGATAAGCAAAAGTGTGTTTTCCAATAAAATATATATCCGTGGGATAGTAGAGTTTTCAAATATATGCAAAAACGACTGCCTGTACTGCGGTATAAGACGCTCAAACACAAATGCTCAGAGATACCGTCTTACAGATGATGAGATCCTTTTGTGCTGTGACGAAGGATACGAGTATGGCTTTCGTACCTTTGTGCTGCAAAGCGGCGAGGACAGCTTCTTTACAACTTCAAAAATGGCTGAGATAGTAAGAAAGATAAAATCCTCACACCCCGACTGTGCAGTAACGCTCTCGCTCGGCGAAAAGGAATATGATGAACTCAAAGAGCTTAAAGAGGCAGGTGCTGACAGGTATCTTTTAAGACATGAGACGGCTGACAAAGAGCATTATGAAAAGCTGCACCCGGAACAGATGTCTTTTGAACACAGGATGAAATGCCTTTCCGATCTGCTCTCTCTTGGCTTTCAGACGGGAGCAGGCATGATGATAGGCTCTCCCTATCAGACATCACGGCTTCTTGCTAAGGATATGATGTTTTTGTGTGATCTCAAACCTCATATGATAGGCACAGGTCCGTTTCTGCCGCATAAGGACACACCGTTTCGAGATATGGAGAAAGGCTCATATAAGCTGACGCTTTTCGTGCTGAGTCTTTGCAGGATAATGCTGCCACGGGTGCTTCTTCCTGCAACTACTGCGCTCGGCACTATCGCACCGGACGGCAGGGAGCAGGGCGTTCTTGCAGGCGCAAATGTTATAATGCCCAATCTTTCACCTACGGCAGTAAGGAAAAAGTATATGCTGTATGACGGCAAGATATGCACAGAGGATTCTTCACAGGAATGCCGGTTCTGTATACAGGGCAGAATGAAAAAGATAGGCTATGAGGTCGAGATCACGAGAGGGGATTATAAATAAATGATAAAGCTCGCAATATACGGAAAAGGCGGTATAGGCAAGTCAACTATCGCCTGTAATGTTTCAGCAGCTCTTGCTAAAAAGGGTCTTACAGTCATGCAGATAGGGTGCGACCCGAAGGCTGATTCCACATCGCTTTTGAGAAATGGTGAAACTATCCCTACTGTTTTGCAGCTCACCCGTGAAAAGGGCAAGACATTAACGCTTGACGAGATAGTATATGACGGTGCGTTTGGTGTTAAATGCGTTGAAGCCGGCGGACCTGTCCCCGGTCTTGGCTGCGCAGGAAGAGGTATAATCAATGCGCTTGAAACACTTGAAAGACTTGGCGCATATGAAAGTTACAGACCTGATGTTGTTATATATGATGTTCTGGGCGACGTTGTGTGCGGCGGCTTTTCTATGCCAATGAGAAAAAACTACGCTCAGAAGGTCTTTGTGATAAGCTCGGGAGAAAAGATGTCCGTTTACGCTGCTGCTAATATCTGTATGGCAGTTGATAATTTCAAGGGCAGGGGATACGCTTCATTAGGGGGCATAATACTTAACAGGCGTAATGTTGACAACGAAGAACAGGCAGTTTCGGAGCTTGCAAAGGACTTTGGTTCATCAGTTATCGGCTCACTTGACAGATGTGATGAGATACCTTTGGCAGAAAAGTCCGGAAAGCCGGTAGCAGAGCTTTTTGAAAACAGCGCTGCTGCAAAACAGCTTGATGAGATCGCTATGAGCATATACAGCATATGCGGAGGAAATTTATGAGTATTCAAAAACGATCAAGACCACGCTCGGTGCTGATAAAAGACGCTGATGTAAACGCATTGTTTGAGAGCGGTCTTGAATATAATCCCCCGGCAAGGGGAATGTGGAATATCGTCCATACAGGTATGCTCATACCCGGGGCGCATCAGATATTTGCCTGCGCACAGGGTTGTTTGAGGGGTGTCATACTCACAGCTGCCGAGATGTTTGCGCTTGACAGAATGAGCTGGATCTCCGTTTCCGAGGAGGATATGTTCGACGGTACGCTTGAAAGTGATATTATTGACGGCGTGTGCGATATTTTAAACAAACTCGGCAAGCGTCCGCCTGTTGTGCTTTTGTATCTTAGCTGTATACATCTTTTTGCAGGGTGCGACTTTGATGTGATAATAGATGAATTGGATAGCAGATTCCCTGATATATCCTTTGTTGACTGCTATATGACACCTACTATGCGCCAGACCGTCACTCCTGTTATGAAAATGAGCGCACAGCTTTACGGCGCTTTGAAGCCATGTCCCATTAACAAAAAGAAAATAGGCATTGTTGGCAACGATCGCCCTACCGACCCGGACAGCGAGCTTATCAGGATAATAAAAGACAATGGTTATGAGATATGCGATATAACAAATTGTGATACCTATGAGGAATATCTGTCTTTGTCGGAAGCGTTTATGAATATAAGCTATATCCCGACAGGCGTGCTGGCAGGTGATGAGCTTGAAAGAAGATTTGGAGCTGCACATCTGCATCTTGCTGCAAGATATGACGCAGACGCACTGAAAGATAATTATAAAAGGCTTTGTGATACCATTTCTGTAAATGTTCCTGTGCAGCTTATCGCTGACTATGCCTTAAAGGCAGATAAAGCACTTGATAATGCACATGAAGTAATAGGCGATACTCCGGTGGCAGTCGATTACACTGCAGTAACAAGACCGTTTGAGTTTTCAAGGCTGCTTTGTGAGCATGGGTTTAATGTGAAATATATAGTTGCTGATTCCGCAGCCGGCGAAGAGGAGTCCTTTGAGTGGCTTAGATCAAACCGTCCTGACATCGGGATATACTCTGCTGTAAATGTCAATATGCTCGATATTGCAGATGAAACACATGAGCATATACTTGCTGTCGGTCAGAAGGCTGCATATTATTTCGGGACTGATAATTTTGTCAATATCGTAGTAAACGGCGGATACTACGGCTTTGAGGGTATAGCTAAGATAGCTGCACTGATGATAGATGCGTATACAACACCAAAAGACCGCAGAGAAGTATTGAAGCTCAAAGGTCTTGGCTGTGCAAGCTGCTTATAAAGGAGAAGTACATTGAAAAATACTGCAAAGATAATACCATGTTATTCGGCGGATACATCGGGTGTATGTTCGGCTCTTTATGAGCTGTCAGGGCTTACAGTAGTTCATGATGCGTCGGGGTGTAATTCAACATATTCTACCCATGACGAACCACGCTGGTATGACATGAGATCAAATATTTATATATCTGCGCTTACTGAGATAGATGCTGTTATGGGCAATGATGAAAAGTTCATTTCAGATGTTTCGGCAGCAGCTTTTGACAGAAAGCCTGAGTTCATAGCTATATGCGGCTCACCTATGCCGATGATGACAGGCTTTGACTATGACAATGCGGCAAATGAGATACAAAGCCGTACAGGGATAGCAACTTTCCCGGTATATACCAACGGCACAAGATCGTATATCGACGGGGCGGCAGATTCTTTTGTTAATGTTTTAAAGCTGTTCACAAAGCCGCTCGAAAAGGTCAAAAACAGAGTTAATATCACAGGACTCACACCGCTTGATCTTCCGCTTGGAAGTGACAGGCTTATCAGAAAATGGCTTGCAGAGAATGATCTTGAATGTGTCTGTACGCTTGCAATGGGAAGTACGCTCGAAGATGTCAAAAAGATGTCGTCTGCATCGGCAACCGTTGTTATGTCATATTCCGGGTTAGCGGCGGCAGAGTATCTTTATAAGGAGTATGCTATACCCTATGTGTGCGGTGTCCCGGTGGGGGATTTCAGCGATATTCTTATTAAAGCTGTAAAAAAGGCGGCAGAAACCGGTGAATGTATCAGATCGCCTTTTGAAAGAAATGAAGACCGCGGCACTGTGATAATAGGTGAGAGCATCATGTCACTTTCTATCGCATCTGCTATCGGCGGAGCTGATATAATATCACCTTTGCCCTGTGATGAGGATATGCTTGGTATAAACGACAGTACGGTTTATTCAGAAGAAGATATAGAAGCTGTTCTCGGAGAAAAGAAACCGTCTGTTGTTGTGGCAGATCCGTTATATAAATATATCATCCCGGAAAGCACCCGGCTTGTAGAGATACCGCATTTTGCGTTTTCCGGCAGATGCTTTCAGAAAAATATGAAGGATATGATAACTACCGGTTTAGGAGAGTATTTTAAATGATAAAATTAGCGATATACGGCAAGGGCGGTATAGGTAAATCCACCTGTACATCAAATCTTTCGGCTGCGCTTGCAAGTCTTGGAAAAAAGGTCATTCAGATAGGCTGTGACCCGAAAGCGGATTCTACAATAAACCTGCTCGGCGGCGACCCTGTTATGCCTGTTATGGACTATATGAGAGAATATGATGAAGAACCTGATTCGATCGATAAAATATCTAAAACAGGCTTCGGCGGCGTTCTTTGTATCGAAACGGGCGGTCCGACGCCCGGACTTGGCTGTGCCGGCAGGGGGATAATAACTACATTCTCACTTCTTGAACAGCTGGAGCTTTTTGAAAAGGTAAAGCCTGATGCTGTTTTATATGATGTACTGGGTGACGTTGTCTGCGGCGGCTTTGCAGCCCCTATAAGGGAGGGCTATGCAGAGCAGGTGCTTATAGTAACATCAGGAGAAAAAATGGCATTATATGCAGCGAACAATATCTATACTGCCGTCAGGAATTTTGAAGACAGAAGCTACGCCAAAGTCCGTGGTGTCATAATGAACAGAAGGAACGTTGAGGACGAGGAGCAGAAGGTACGCTCGTTCGCTGATAAGGCAGGTATCGGGATCATCGCTGATATTCCACGCTCGGCTGATATAATAAAATATGAGGATATGGGTATGACCTGTGTTGAGGGCGACCCGGAATGCGATGCTGCGAAACAGTTCATAGCGCTTGCAAAAACACTTATAGACGAGGACGAAAAGAATGGTTGACGCATTTTACATCACTGCCGCAGATCTTGCAAAAAACGGCTATAAAGACCTTCCGGCTGAGCTTGATCCATCAAAGCATATGATATACAGCTCTCCTGCAACACTGGATTATAATTCACCGGGTGCAAAGGGCTTTGGTGTCAAAAGGGCAGGGCTTGTTATCCCGGGTTCTGTTATGCTGCTGATAGCTCCCGGCTGCTGCGGACGCAACACGGCTCTTTTAAGCGAGCTTGGCTATGATGAGAGATTTTTCTATCTGATGCTTGATGATACAGATATTGTCACAGGCAGATATGTAAGCAAGATACCCGCTGCCTGCAAGGAGCTTCTCGAAGAGCTTGATGAAGCACCGAGCGTGATAATGCTTTGTGTCACCTGTGTTGATGCTCTCCTTGGAACAGACCTTGAAAGAATATGCCGCAAATGTGAGGAAGAAACAGGTGTAATGGCTGCACCTGCATATATGTATGCTCTTACCCGTGAGAAGCGCCTGCCGCCTATGGGACTTGTCAGAAAGAGTGTATATTCTCTTCTTGAAAAGCAGAAAAGAAAGGCTGATGAATGTAATATTCTTGGATATTTTTCAGCGCTTGATGATAATAATGAAATATATGCTCTGCTTAAAAGTGCCGGCATCAGAAAAATACATGAGATAGGCAGATGTAAGACCTTTGATGAGTATAAAGAGCTTTCACGGGCAAATTTCAGTATTGTACTGAATGCAGAAGCCCGTGCAGCTGCACAGGATATGGAGCAGAGACTCGGCATACCCTTTATCGAGCTTACAAGAATGTATCGCCTTGACAAGATACATAATCAGTACAGACTGCTGGGTCAGGCGATAGGGGCTGAGCTTGATGACAGTGAATATTATGAAAAAGCAAACAGCATAATAAACGATTTTAAAGCAAAGCACGGTGACATTTGTTTTGCGGTAGGTGAGAGCCTTAATGCGGACAGCTTTGAGCTGTCGCTTGCTCTTGTGCAGTACGGGTTCAGAGTCGCTGAGATATACGGCACAGTAGGAGAAAGAAATTTTGTGTTTATCAAAAAGCTCTCTGAGCTGTCACCTGGTACAAGGATATACTCGAATCTCTCACCGACGATGATGAATTATACGCCGTCACCTGAGATAAATGCAGCTATCGGTGCAGATGCCTGTTATTATCATAGCTCTGTTGCCGGAGTATGTTTTAACGGCGAGGAGCAGCCATTTGGTTACAGGGGCATTGAAATGCTTTTTACCGCTCTTGATAAAGCACTTGACGAAAAGGGGGAAAAGGCATGAAGAACTTATTAAAAAAGCTGTCCCCGTTAGCGCCCGATGACAGCGGAGCTTGCTCTGTGCTGTATGAGCTTGGCGGTATCACGGTTATTTGTGATGCAGGCGGCTGTGCCGGAAATGTCTGCGGCTTTGACGAACCACGCTGGTTTGAAAAACGCTCTGCACTGTTCTCGGCAGGACTCAGGGATATGGACGCTATTCTCGGAAGAGATGATCTGCTTGTTAAGAAGCTGACGGCGATAACAAAACAGATAGATGCACCGTTTACAGCGATAGTCGGCACACCTGTCCCGGCTGTCATAGCGACTGATCTTAAAGCGATAGAGCGTATGAGCGAAAAACGGACAGGTCTGCCGTGTATAGCACTCAGGACCGACGGTACACGTTTGTATGACTATGGTGAAGAAATGGCTTATTTCAGGCTGTTTGAGAAGTTCACGACCGATAAACTGCCTGTTAAAAAAGGCAAAGCCGGAGTAATAGGTGCGACCCCTCTTAACACCGGTAAAACTGACAGCAAAAAAATGTCTGAGGTCATAAGAGCAAAGGGGTTTGATGATGTCGTATCCTTCGGTATGGACAGCGGTCTTGATGAGATAATAAATGCGAGCGAATGTGAAAGGCTGTTCGTGATAGCACCTTCAGGGATAAAAAGTGCAAAGTATCTTAATGATAAGTTCGGGACATCGTATGAGGTCTTATATCCATTTGCCGATGATGATCCTTGTTTAAAGGCAGTGAATGATCTTAACGGCAGAAAAGTGCTTGTCGTACATCAACAGTTTCTGGCAAACGAACTGAGAAACAGACTTGAAACCGAACAGGGCTGTGATGTTACTTGTGCGAGCTGGTTCATGCTTGATAAAGACTATGCCCGTGAGGGCGATATCCATATCACCTGCGAAGAGGATATGATCTCAGCTGTACAAGGTGTTGATGCAGTAGCTGCCGACCCGAGATTCAAAAGACTTCTTAAAGATTTTACAGGTGAGTTTATACCGCTGCCGCATTTTGCAGTAAGCGGCACACTTGATAAGGATATTAAATAATGAATACTGTTTGTATACACGTTTATGGTATCGTTCAGGGCGTTGGCTTTCGTCCGTTTACAGCTGTTACAGCAAAAAAGCATAATATCAGAGGTACAGTTGCCAATAAAGGCTCATATGTTGAGATCATCGCACAGGGTAAAAAGAATGATATCGACACATTTATTGATACTATAAAGAATTCTCCGCCGGAGCGTTCTGTTATAATGGGCGTTGACTGTACGGAGACCGACGACGCAGCTGTTTACGATGCGTTTAGAATAACCGAAAGTGAAAAGGAATATGGGTGTATATTCGTATCACCTGATATTGCTACCTGTGATAAATGCAGGGAGGAGCTGTTTGACAAGAATAACAGACGCTATCTTCATCCGTTTATCAATTGTACTCAGTGCGGCCCAAGACTTACGATACTTGATTCTATGCCATATGACAGAGTAAGGACATCTATGGGCAAGTTCCCTATGTGTGATAAATGTGCCGGGGAATACTATTCTCCTCAAACACGCCGCTTTGATGCTCAGCCTGTCTGCTGCAATGACTGCGGTCCGCAGGTGTATATCATTGGAGAGGATACAAAGGGTATTGCCGCTATCTCAAAAGTACGCAGAGCGATAATGGAAGGCAAGATAGCCGCAATAAAAGGTATCGGCGGATTTCACCTGTGCTGTGATGCAAAGAACACTGATGCTGTCATGCGTCTGAGAAGACTCAAAGACCGCCCCATGAAGCCTTTTGCACTTATGATGAAAGATATGGATACTGTAAGGCGTGAGTGTATCATAGCTCCCGGGCAGGAAAAGTATCTTACAGGCTGGCAGAAGCCTATATTACTGCTTGAAAAAAGAGATGCCCAGACTATCTCTGATATGATAGCCCCTGATAATCTGACAGTTGGGGTAATGCTGCCTTATGCACCTGTGCAGATGCTGCTTTTTGATTGCCCTGATGATGCTATGATGACAGACTGTCTTGTGATGACCAGCGGCAATGCAAGGGGCGCACCGATCTGCCGCAATGATGAAGATGCAATAAAAGAGATAGGTTCTTTTTGTGATATTATTCTTTCACACAACAGGGAAATACTCATCCGTGCAGATGATTCTGTATGTGACTGGTTTGAGGGAAAGCCGTATATGATAAGGCGCTCCCGTGGTTTTGCACCGCTGCCTGTAATGGTAAGTGATGCGTCGGATAAACAGCTTGTATCTATCGGCGGTGAGCTTAAAAACAGCTTTTGTGCCGCCAAAGGAAATATGCTGTATCTGTCACCTTATATCGGTGATATGGGGGATATACGAACGCTTAAAGCGCTTGACAGCTCTCTTGAGCGAATGTGCGATATGTTGGAAGTCAAACCGTCCGAGGTCGTTGCAGACAAGCATCCGTCCTATAATACCGTGAGCTTTGCAGAGGAATACTCCTCAAAGCATGGTATACCGTTAGTGTCAGTTCAGCACCACTATGCTCATATACTTTCGTGCATGGCTGAAAATGACTGCGCAGATAAAGTCATAGGCATTTCATTTGACGGTACGGGATATGGCGATGACGGTACTATCTGGGGCGGTGAGGTGTTTATTGCCGACAGACATTCATATGAACGTGCAGGCAGTATAAAGCCTTTTAAACAGGTAGGCGGTGACGCATCATCAAGAGAAGGCTGGAGGATAGCTTTGCAGCTTATCCGTGAATGCTTTGGTGACAGTTCTTCAGAAATATGTGAAAGACTTAATATCTGTCAGCCCGATGTGTTCAGAGTGCAGTCGGTAATGGCGGATAAGGGCATCAACACCGTTACATCAACAAGCTGCGGAAGACTGTTTGACGCTGTAAGTGCCGTGCTTGGTGTAAGGCGTGAGTCAACATTTGAGGGTGAAGCCTCTACCGCTCTGATGTTCACAGCCCAGCGATATATACGGTCATGTAATGCACCTTTGACATTCTGCACGGCAGTTTATCAAGAGAACGGCAGAGTGGTTCTTGATACGCTTTCTGTATTTAAGGATATAGTCACACGTTTTCTTGACGGAGAGGATAAAGGTGCTCTTGCCTATCTGTTCCATGCGGCACTTGCTGATGAGATAGCTCAGTGCGGTGATGTATTAAGACGTAAACATGGACTTGAAACAGTCGCACTCAGCGGCGGTGTGTTTCAGAATAAACTGCTTTTAAAACTGTCAAAAGACAAACTCGAAGAAAATGGTTTCAATGTACTGATACATAGCCTTGTGCCGCCCAACGACGGCGGTATCGCTCTCGGGCAGGCTTATTATTCAGTTTGATATTAGAGGAGGATATAATTATGTGTGTAGGTTTATCGGCAAAAGTTGTTAGTATCAAGGATCAGACTGCTCTTATTGATGCAGGCGGCGCACAGAGGGAGATAAGCTCCGGCGTGCTTGAAGATCTTGAACCGGGTGATTATGTTATGGTACACGCCGGTGTTGCTATCGCAAAGATAACATCATCTGATGAAGATGAAGCAAACGATGTAATGGGTGATCTTTTATGAATGAAACTATGAAAAAAGCCCGTGATATTATCACAGGCTATAACGGCAGACCGCTCAGGATAATGGAGGTCTGCGGTACTCATACTCATGAGATATTCAGACTTGGGATAAGAAAGCTCGTCCCTGAAAATGTGGATATAATATCAGGACCCGGGTGCCCTGTGTGTGTTACTGCGGTAGGTTTTATTGACGAGGCAGTGTGGCTCGCACTTGAAAAAGGCTGTATCATATGTACATTCGGAGATCTTATCAAAGTCCCGGGAACTGAAATGAGCCTTGCCGGAGCAAGAGCTAAGGGAGCAAAAGTAAGACCCGTATACTCTCCGCTCGATGCTGTTGAGATAGCAAAAGATAACCCTGATGAACAGGTCGTCTTTCTTGCGGTGGGGTTTGAAACGACGACTCCGTCTGCCTGCCTTGCAGTGAAAAAGGCGCTTGAACTGAGACTTGACAATTTTTCTATTCTTACCGCAAACAAAACTATGCCAAATGCGTATAATGCTCTTGTAGGCAGCGCAGATGCTTTTATTTACCCCGGACACGTCAATGCAATCACCGGGAACGATGCTTGTATAAGGCTTTGCAAGGAGAAAGGCGTATCAGGAGTCGTGGCAGGATTTACGGCAAGCGAGCTTATCACAGCTCTTGCCGTAGCAATAAATCTTTTGCAGAAGGGTGAGCCGTTTTTCCGCAATTGCTACCCCAGAGTCGTAAAGGACGAGGGCAATCCTGCTGCAATAGCTCTTATGAATGAAGTAATGGAGCCTTGCGACAGTGAATGGCGTGGGCTCGGTATGATACCTATGTCCGGAATGAAGCTAAGGGAAGAGTATGCAGAATATGATTCAAGAAAGAAATATGATATGCCGGTCATTACAGGCAGACCAAATCCAGCCTGCCGCTGCGGTGATGTTTTGCAGGGTAAGTGTAAGCCTTCCGATTGTAAGGTGTTCGGAAAGGTATGTACACCGCTGCACCCGGTAGGCGCTTGTATGGTATCAGATGAGGGCGCCTGCTCGGCATATTATCAGTATTCAGGACTTGTATAATAAATGGAGGAATAAAACATGAGTGAACAGACAGTCACCCTTGCGCACGGCGCAGGCGGTAAACAGACAAGCGAGCTTATAGAAAAAGTTTTCAAGGCTCATTTTTCAAATCCGGAGTTTACGGCAGATGACGCTGCTGTGCTTCCGAGACCGGAGGGGAGAATAGCATTCACCACAGACGGCTTTATAGTATCGCCCTGGAAATTCAATGGCGGCAATATCGGCAAGCTCTCTATCTGCGGAACAGTGAATGATCTTTCGTGTATGGGGGCAAAGCCCGAATATATGACCTGCGGATTTGTCATAGAGGAGGGTTTCCCTCTTGACAGCCTTGAAGAGATAGCCGCCGCTATGGAGAAGACCGCAGCCGAGGTCGGCGTTAAAATAGTTGCCGGCGATACAAAGGTAGCAGGGAAAGGTCAGGTCGATGGTGTATTTATCACAACTACCGGTATCGGGAAGGTCCGTGAGGGAGTAAAAACATCAGGATCTCTTGCAGCACCCGGAGATGCTGTTATAGTTACAGGCGATGTAGGAAGACATGGCTGTACTATCCTTATCGCAAGAGATGACTTTGGGATAGGTTCTGACGTTGACAGCGACTGCGCACCTCTATGGGGCACAGTAGAGTCTGTACTTGATGTGACAGAGGATATACACGTTATCCGTGATGCAACAAGGGGCGGCGTGGGAACTGTCCTTTATGAGATCGCTGCTCAGAGCGATGTGGGTATTGCCCTTGACCAGAGCACCATACCGGTCGATGAGAGAGTAAAAGGCGTATGCGGTATGCTCGGGCTCGAACCGCTTTATCTTGCCTGCGAGGGCAGACTTGTTATCTTTGCTCCGGCTGATAAGGCAGATGCTATCGTTTCTAAGCTCAGGGAAGGGAAGTATTCTTCCAATGCTGCTGTCATAGGCAGAGTAACGGAGGAAAACAAGGGCAGAGTCATCCTTGAGACTGAGATAGGGACACAGTCTATACTTCCTCAGCCAAAGGGTGAGCTTTTGCCGAGAATATGTTGATATATTTAGGCAACACCGCACGACCATTGTGTGTCAGATGCGCCGTCCGGATTTTCGTCAGAATGCCCATTTTTGCCGCCGTTTTACTGACGTAAGACAAGGTAAAATTGGGTATTATGACGGAAATCCGGCAAGCAGATGGCACAC
>JAFUYP010000032.1 GCA_017470535.1 Ruminococcus sp.
AACCCCTTTCCAAAGACTTCTAATTTATTTTTTCATAAAGGGCATATATGCCCTTTATGAAAAAATGGGTCAAAAGTTTTAGGAAGGGGGTCTGGGGGAGAACCCTTTTTCAAAAGGGTTTCCCCCAGTAGAACATATAAGTATCTCTATTAGCACTGCCCAAATGCTCCCCGGGTTTTTGCGTCTGTCCGGCGTGGACACGAGATGATAAGTAAATGTTCCAAACACAAAAACCGTCCCCGGTTCGATCCGAGGACGGTTTTATTATTCAGTAAGCTCCTTGATCTTCTGAGCTTTTTCTTCTTTGGTTATAAGACCAAGCTCAGCCTGCTGCTCAACTTTCCGTATCGCTTCAAAATTCTCGACTTTCTTGTATGCTCTTTTTAGCTTTGTATCATACTCTTCCTGTGTTAAAAGATCCATTCCCAACGCTTTGTCAAGCTTTTGTTTTTCTTTAAGATAGTCCTGCTCTGCAATTGCTTTATCACGGACAATGTCCTTCTGCTTGATCTCTTTTTCAAGCTGTATGATCTTTTGCTGCAATTCCTGTTTTTTTGTGAGCTTGGGGTCTATCATTTTTAGAATATCAGATATATCTATTCCCGGCATTTCATTCGTTTCAATTACGAGATCAAGATATTTTCTGCCTATTTGTACATAAGCAGCATTTAGCTCCTGGTCTATTACATTGATCTGTGAACGTAAAGATACAAGCTCTGCCTGCTCCTGTGTTGCAACGGTAGCATTTGACCCTAATTTACCTGCTGTTGTAGATGCAGTTCTCCCAATGCTTTTTGCTGTTGATTGGAC
The DNA here is from genome assembly GCA_017470535.1 of Ruminococcus sp. Classification (GTDB taxonomy): domain Bacteria; phylum Bacillota; class Clostridia; order Oscillospirales; family Ruminococcaceae; genus NK3A76. The sequence goes on from JAFUYP010000032.1 coordinate 811, forward strand.
TTTGTCAAAAATGCCCATAAAATGACCACCTTTCGTTTCTTTTTTATAATTATATCACTAAACTCACTATTTGTCAAGTGTAAACTCTCTTAAAGTGAGCATATTTCATAAAAAAATATGCTATCATTATATAAAAGGCGGTGGATTTGATATGAGCAGCATTGGCAGCAGGATAAAAAATGCACGTAAAAGAGTGAGTATGACACAACGTCAACTGGCAGGGAAAGCATTTGTGAGTGAAAGCTATATAGCTATGATCGAGCTTAATAAAAGAAACCCCAGCACAGATGTTGTGATAAAGATAGCCGATATACTTGGGGTAAGCCCCGATAAGCTTCTTATTGGTGAACAGCAAGATAGAAATGTGGAGTTGTATGATGAATGGAAAGCGCTTATGAATGGGCGTACACCCGCTGAAATAGAAAATGCCAATAGACTTGTGAGACAGTTTTTCAGCTCGCTTGACGATTTGAAAGAGCATGAGAGAGCTTAGAAATAAAGTAAGATTATTTTTTGTTTATTATTCCGCCAAACACTAAAAAAGAGCCCGGCGCATAAAGCGTCAGGCTCTTTGTATATCCAAATTTAAGCGTGGTAAAAGGGCTGAAATTACTCAGCAGCCTCTTCAACGCCCTCAGCAGCTTCCTCGCCGCCTTCAACAGCCTCTTCGCCGCCTTCAACAGCTTCTTCTGTGCCCTCAGCGTCTTCAGCACCTTCCTCAGTGCCCTCTGCGCCTTCTTCTGTGCCTTCAGCAGTCTCGTCGCCCTCAGCAGCTTCGCCTTCCTCAAAAGCAGTTGTGAGGTCTACGCTTGCGTTAGCAACATAGATAGCGCCCTTGAACTCTTCAGAGTCAGGCATCTCGTTTGTGAGAACCGTAGTGCCGTCGTTCTCCTCAAGCTCGAACTCGCTTGAAACGTTGTTGATGTTTGTGATGATCTTCTTGCCCTCGATCGTGTATGTACCAACGAGCTTGCCCATGCCGACCTGTGCGCACATAGCCTTGCCGTCAGCGCTGAATGCATATGTTACCATCTGTGACTCAGGATCAGCACCGATCTCTGCTGCATAGTCAGCGATCTGTACTACTGTGTCGTCTTGCTTAACGAGCATACCGAGTGTCCAAGCGTTAGCTGTAAGAGCTGCTGTGTCAACTTCACCGTCAGCTGCGGGAGTCTCTGCCTCGGAGCTTGCTTCGTCTGTTGTGCTCTCTGCTGTGCTCTCTGCTGCCGAGCTCTCTTCTGCTGCGCTGCTGCTCTCTGCTGCCGAGCTTGCTGCTGCGGAGCTGGACTCTGCTGCCTTGCTGCTGGATGAGCTGTCATCACCGCAAGCTGTCATAGACATCATCATAGCGATAGCCATAGCGAGAACTGCGGAAGCCTTGTAAATCTTCTTCATAGTAAAATCCTCCTAAACAATTTGGTACATAATAAAATATGAATCTGCTTTAACATTTGATATTTTACCATTATTTTAACAAAGTGTCAAGGGTTTTTCCTGTGTGAAAACAAATTTCTTGCACTGCAACATATTTTACAATAAAAACACATATTTTTTGTGCAATTAGCACACAAAGGCTCTTGAAAAATCCGTGTTAACTAAATGTTAATAATTTTCTCTTTAGTGAGTATTGACAAAACGGCTTAATATATGCTATAATTTTTATACAAAATAAGCAAATAGCGCTTAGTAAAGAGGAGGATATTATTATGGCAAAGTTTGTATGTTCAGTATGTGGTTACGTTTATGAGGGCGACGCTGCACCCGAGCAGTGCCCGGTATGTAAAGCACCTGCATCAAAATTCAATAAAATGGACGAGGAAGCAGGCATGACCTGGGCTTCCGAGCACGTTGTAGGTATCGCATCAGACGTTCCGGAGGATATAAAGAAGGATCTCAGATCCAACTTCGAGGGTGAATGCAGCGAAGTTGGTATGTACCTTGCAATGGCAAGAGTAGCATATAGAGAGGGCTACCCCGAGGTAGGAATGTACTACGAAAAGGCAGCCTATGAGGAGGCAGAGCACGCTGCAAAGTTTGCTGAGCTGTTAGGCGAGGTGCTTACAGACAGCACAAAGAAGAATCTCCAGATGCGTGTTGACGCCGAGAACGGCGCTACCGCAGGCAAGACCGACCTTGCAAAGAGAGCAAAGGCTCTCAACCTCGACGCTATCCACGATACCGTTCATGAAATGGCTCGTGACGAAGCAAGACACGGCAAGGCATTCAAGGGCCTGCTCGACAGATATTTCGGCTAAAACAAAACCGACCCACCCCGTAAGACGAATACCCATATAGAAGTTTTGCCCCTGAGTGTTACAAAGCACTCAGGGGCATTGTGCATATTTATGTTGCTAAGCTAAATCAGAATTTATACCCGCTTTTTTGAATTTCTGATATATAGTGCTGTTGTAATAACAACCGCCAGAATAAGAATGTGCAAAATGGTATGATAAACATCGGGTATATATCTTCCGTCAATTTCGATCCACTTTATAGCACCTGAGAAATACTTTATCTTATCTTCAAGTGAACCCATTACACCTTTGCTAAAAATAGTGTACCATTCGTGGCATAAAAATTGAATTACGAACCATAATGATGTCCATACCCAAACAGCCCATTTCCCGATTTTCTCCTTAAAGATGAATAATATCATCGCTGCTAAATAAATAAGAAAAAATAATCCGTCATCTTTATATGAACGTGTGACCAGATATGAATTGCTGAAATAGACACCTGTCATATCAAGAAAAAACCACAGCAGAAGAAGTGTTTGGGTTATTATACAATATCTTTTCTTCATTATTTACCACCTAAATTCCGATTTTTGTCAGTAAAAATTATAGCACATCATCTCTGTACTGTCAATAGAAACGCCATAGTACTTCTGACTGTAAATCAGAAATACTATGGCTAAAACTTCTATATGAGTATCTTTCTTATGGAGTGGGTCTTTTTTCTTTGTTTACTTTACCTTTACCTTCTTAACAGCCGAGTAAGCACCTGCGTACTTTTTGCCGCTCACATTCTTGTAAGCTCTCACCTTTACATAATAGGTCTTGCCCTTTTTGAGCTTCTTTACCGTCTTGCTGAGCTTGCTTGCGCCCTTGACCGTAACAGTCTTAGTCGTTTTCTTAGTAAACTTCTTGGAGGTCGAGTATGTCACCTCGTACCCTGTAACGCCGCCGGCAGCCTTCTTGTAAGTTACTTTGAGCTGCTTTGTCTTGGGGCTTGTGAGCTTGTTTACCGTTACCTTTTCAGGTACTATCTTGAATGTCTTCTTTTTAGTGCCCGAGAAGTTGCCCAGACCCTTGATAGTAACTGTTGCCGTACCTATCTTTGTGTTGTTCTTGTAGGTGAGCTTGTAATCTCTGTCCTTGATAAGATCGACCTGGTCAAACTTTACATTTACTATCGGCTTTTTAGCCTTGCCTGTGTACTTGTAGGAAGTCTTGTTTAATGTGATATTGAGCTCCTTGACATTTATAGTCTTGTCACTGACCTGACCATTGCCGCTCTCGCCCTTGTCGATGAGCCAGTATTTGAAACCGTGAGCCTTTGCATACTTTTCAGCACCGCTGCCCGAGTAGCAGCTTATCACAAAGCTCGTGTTCTTGGCATAAGCATCACCTTTGGTATCGTAAACAAAACCGAGCTTGCTCTCTTCGAGCTGCTTTTTGGTGATAGTGCAGTTTTTCGGGAACTCAACTCTCATAAGATTGTCAAGTCCGAACAGTGAGAAATAACCGAGTGTGCCAATTTTCTCAGGCATATCTATATACCAGAGATTCTTGTGATTTGCAATAACGCCTACATCGCTATCATCAAGAAGACTTGTAAGATCTTCCTTGAGCGTCAGCGTGTTCATACCATTCGGCACGATGACCGGGAAAACATCATTTGTCAGCGGATTGAGTGCGTAAAGCACGCCGTTGTTTGCAAAATAATGCCTGCTGTGAGTTCCGAATGCCGTAGCATAGGGACCTACTGTAACAGCTATAGCAGGAGATTCGTAATTGAAGTAGCTGATAAGCCTCGGTGAAAGGCTTATAGTGCTTGAATTATCAATGACAGACGGGATAGTAACTACCGTGTCAGAGTCCTCCGTGTAGCTTGTAAGCTCCTTGTAGTCGCTGCCCTCAAAGGTATAGTATTCAAAACCATAGTAGCTGCCTACGATAGCCGTATCCGTGTCATTTGCAGACGCAATAACATTTTCAAAGCCTGTCTCTGCCGGCAGAGACGCCGCCGAGCCGAACAGTACAGCCAGAGCAAGAACGCCCGATGCAATTTTTTTCATTTGTTTTTCCTCCTTAATGAGCATCTTTAAAAGATGTATTTTATTGACGTTTTCATTATAACACTAATTCATTATTTTGTCAATAACCCCCCCGAGTACGCCACGGAGATAGGTTCTTGCTTTCCTCAGATGCTCAGAAGCAATTCCCTAAAAAATGCTTTCCGTGCGAGTACCCGGCGACCGCCCCCGACCTTCTCCGCATCACTTGCCCGAAAGGGCATCCGTCCGCCGCCAGCGGACACCATAACTGTTACCTGTTACCTGAACAAAGAGGGTATGGAGTGACCAAAAGACCCCCGAAAGATCGGGGGTCTTGTAATATCATTTAACTTTGACCTTCTTAACAGCCGAGTAAGCACCGTAGTACTTAACACCGTTCACCACCTTGTAAGACCTTACCTTAACATAATAAGTCTTGCCCTTTTTGAGCTTTTTTATCGTCTTGGAGGTCTTGCCGGCGCCCTTGACCGTAACAGTCTTAGTCGTTTTCTTAGTAAACTTCTTGGAAGTCGAGTATTTCACCTGATACCCTGTGACCCCCTTGACCTTGCCGTAAGAAACCTTGAGCTGCCTGGTCTTCGGACTTGTAGCTTTCTTGATAGTAGTTTTCTTAGGGTTTATCTTGAAAGTTTTTGTGATAGTACCGGTATAAGCGCCCTTGCCCTTGATAGTAACAGTCGCCTTGCCGACCTTGGTGTTGTTCTTGTAGGAAACAGTGTAGTCAGTGCCTTTTTTGAGCGTCTTTCCGCCCAGCTTAACGACCGGTGCCGGCTTTATAGCCTTTCCTGTGTAGACCTTGTTTGAAACGCCTGAAACACTTGCCTTTGTAAGACTCTTACCTGTTATCTTAAATGTCTTAGTTATTTTCTGTCCTGCAAAATATCCCTTGCCTTCAATGATAACGCTTGCAGTGCCGACCTTTGTATTGTTTTTGTAGGTAACGGAGTATTCGTAGTCCTTTTTAAGAGTATAGCTGCCCGATTTTACAGTGAAGTTCTGTGTCTGAGCCTTGCCTGTGTAGACCTTGTTTTTGATACCTGTAACAGTCGCCTTGCTTAGATCATTGCTTATATTTTCGTATCCGCCGCCCCCCGTGGGAGGGTTCGCTGTAGAATACTCCGGAGGAGTTACAGGCTCTTTATCATCAGGATCTAACTTCGGCTCAGGAATAGGAACCGGCGATTGATCTATAATTGATCCATTCTCTTCAGCATACCTTTCGGCAGCCGACCCTCTGAAGCACTTTATCGTGTAATCGTCATCTGCTTGATAGGTGATCATCTGATGCTCGTCCTCTGCCGCCTGCGCCGCAATACCCCACTCTGCGCCGCAAACCCCTCCGGCAGCCGGCAGATACGCCGCCGCACCGAACACGATCCCCAGCGCCAGCGCCGAAGAAACAACTTGTCTTACCATTTTTCATTCCTCCATATTAAATTTATATAAATATTATATCACATTCCATATAAAAATACAATTATTGATCTTGCTCAAATATGATAATACCAATTGTTATTATCTAACAAATAAACAAAAAATATAACAAAACCCCCCGGGGATAATTCCCGGGGGGTAGTGATCAGATCTTAAATTACTTAAGCTCAACAGTAGCGCCTGCTGCCTCGAGCTTCTCCTTGATCTCCTCAGCCTCAGCCTTGGAAGCGCCTTCCTTGATAGCCTTGGGAGCGCCCTCAACAAGCTCCTTAGCCTCTTTAAGACCAAGACCTGTGATCTCCTTAACAGCCTTGATAACGCCCATCTTAGCATCGCCGAAGGAAGCGAGAACAACGTCGAACTCAGTCTTCTCAGCCTCGCCGCCTGCTGCACCGCCTGCTGCCGGAGCTGCTGCGATAGCTGCTGTTACGCCGAACTCTTCCTGGATTGCGTCTACGAGCTCCTTGAGCTCTAAAACTGTCATTGCTTTAACTTCTTCAATGATATTAGTGATCTTTTCAGATGCCATGATTATTTCTCCTTTACAAATTAATAAATAAGTTTTGCAGCTTATGCTGCCCTTACGCCGCCGAAATAGTTATTATGCAGCGTCGCCGTTTTTGTCTGCAACAGCCTGTAATGTTGCAGCGAGCTTCTGGATAGGACCCTGGAGCGAACCCACGAGCTGTGCCAGAAGAGTATCCCTTGAAGGGATCTTGGAAAGAGCCTTAACGCCGTCAGCGTCATAGATCTCCTCGCCGATGTAGCCGGCTTTGAGAGCGAATATCTCACGCTCCTTTACGGAATCAGCGAACTTGCCGAGAATTCTTGCCGGAGCAGTCTGATCGTCATTCGAGATAGCGATAGCTGTTGTGCCCTCAAGAACATCGGTGATGCCCTCCAGCCCTGCATTTTTGAATGCAAAACGGAGAATGGAGTTCTTCTCTACAAAGTAGGTAACGCCTGCTTCTCTTAACTCTTTTCTGAGCTTGGTGTCCTCCTCAACAGTTATACCCTTGTAATCAACGAGTACGCCTGCTGCGGAATTTTTGAGCATTTCGGTGAGCTTGTCTACCTTTTCCTTCTTTGCAGCTAAAACCTTTTCACTTGCCATGTTTTTAGTTTCACCTCGTTTGTAAATAGATTTACAACCGCATCAAAAAATCTCTCTATATCAAAAAGACATAAAGAGATCACAAAGCATATCAGTGTTGCCTTTGTTTCCTCGACAGGACTTACGCTTTTTACAGCACCTGTTGTCTTTAGATACGAATGCTTAAATATTATATCATAGTCTTGCCGCCTTGTCAAGCGCACGCAGAAACTTTGTGTATCTTTCACAAATGCGCCGCCGTCAGTCGCCGGTGTTTATAGGGTTTTCAACACGCTCTACAGCATTTTTGTCAGTTATCTCTATCTTGTAGGCGTAGGTCTTTTTGCTCCCGTCAATGTCCACATCGGTCGTTTCTGTAAAGTATAAAAGCTCCTCGCCCTTGAAATAATAGTCTGCAAAAAACGCCGTCGCCGTACCCTCGTCAAGCTCGGGCGAGATCTTTTCAAGATCGTATTCGTGATGAATGTGCGTCACACCGTTCTCGTCCGTGACCTTAGCCTCACTCACCGAGCCGGGCTGGTATATTATCAGCCCCATGTCCGCCTGAGGGTGCTTAGCGTCCTTAGAGTACGCCGCAAAATCCTTGTCGCCCTTGACAAGATGCGTCACCTTGCCGTTTTCCTCGGTGTAGCTCTCTAAGCTGTTGTTGTACTGGGCGTAGCTTTTGTTGTCGGTCTTGCCGACGTAGGAGTAAGTCAGTAAGCCCTTCTCATCGTACTTGAAAACAAACTCCTGCTCCTTTTCGCCGGTGTCAGTCCTTGTCATCGTGACCCTTGCGCTTTCAAGAGAGGCGTAGCTCTCCCTTGCTTTTTTTATAAGCTCTCCGCCCTCAACATCGGGCGCTTCGCCGCATGAGGCGAGTATAAACGCCGCCCCTATCACCGAAATAAGACCTTTGAGCCTGCTTTTTATCGTTCTTTTCAATGTGACTGCCCCTTAAAGATTCTTGCAGGTCTTGGCGTAGACTATCAGCATTACGGGAATGGTGATAAGCTGCGCCACCGTGCAGTTGAGCATCAGCCCGAAGCTGAAGCGGATAATGTATAAGTTGATGTTTATATTCTCGACGCCCAATTCCTTTCCCCACGCAAGCCAGTCCACCACAGACCCCTGCGCCAGAAAACTTATAAACGCCCCCAGCACTATCCCGGCTAAGAAAAAGAATATAAACGCCAGCGTTTTCTTAAAATTCCCCATTTTCTCTCCTTATGTATCAAATAATATCCATGCGCCCCGGCGGCACACCTCACCTGTTACCTGTTACCTGTTAGCTCTTTCCTCAGTCCTGCCTTGTCATGCCCCTTTACCCCCGTAAAGTCCTCAAACACCACAAAGACCTCGTAGCCGTTGTTTTTGTAAAACCGGAGATTTCTCTCTCCTGCCGTCCAGGTGTAGATGTGCCTGCAAACGCCTGATGCCTTTTGCTCGATAAGCCGTAAAAGCTCACTTCCAAGCCCTTTGCCCCGACAGCGCTCACTCACCCATAGATCCGAAAGATAAAACAGCTCATGCTCGCTGATCCCCGAAACATACCCGACGATATTTCCGCCCTCAAAAGCGCCCAGCTCGAACCTTACGCTGTTTTCGGCCGGTATGCCGAGCCGCCTGTCAATGCTCTCAAAATCTTTGTAAATATCATCAAGCTCCGCCCGGCTCAGCTTAACATCCCTTATCTGCATAACAGCTCCTTAATACCCATGCGTTACCGCCGCATACCTCAACTGTTGCCTTAACTAAAAAAAGTCCGTCTGTCACACTTAAAATCAAAGCCGCCCCGGTAAGGCGGCTTGCTTGTTTATTTTCTTCTTGACGAACCACGGCGCTTGTTGTCAAGAACGTGCTTTAAGTCCGAGAATTTCTCCTCGCTCGTCGCCTTGAACCTTGACATCATGTCCTCAAAATTCTGGTCGTCGCTCGTCCTCGCAACATATACCGGCGGAGGTGTCTTCGTAAGATCAACAGGCTCGCCCTGGTCAAAGCTCTTCTCCTTTTTAAAGCCGCCCTGCGGTCTTCTGTCCTGACGGCGTTCAGAGCCGTTCCTGCCGCCTCTGCCGCCACGGTCATTCCTGTCGCTCCTTGCAGGCGTGGGCAGAGCCTTTTTTATAGACAGACTTATCTTGCCGTCGTCGCCCATGCTCAGTACCTTGACCTTGACCTCCTGCCCCTCTGAGATGTGATCCCTTATCTCGCTTACAAACGTGTTTGCGATCTCAGAGATGTGTACCATTCCGGTGGTGTTCTTGTCAAGCTCCACAAAAGCGCCGAACTTGGTTATGCCTGTTACCTTGCCGTCGTAGATCTTACCTACTTCAAGATTCATATTCTTATTTTTTCCTTCCATTCCATATATGTGTATGTGTTAAAGCCGGAGGCTTTTAATCGCCGTTTATAATGTAAAAGCGTTTTTCCCCGGGGTATGCGTAGCCGAGCTTGCCAATGGCTATCTGCTCCATGTAGGTGTCCTCGTCGTCCTCGCTGAGCAGCCTTGTGAACTCATCGTTCTGCTGCTTTGCGACAGTTATCTTGTCGCTGAGCTCCTGAGTGTCCTGCTTTAACTGCGCTATCTCGCTGCGCTGCGAGAGTATAGTCCATATCGCATATCCGATAAGACAAAGTACCGCTATCACACCGAGTATCGTGATAAGTATGCTCCTCTTGCCGCTCTCGCTCTTGGAAGCCACAGCGCCCTCCCCCTTTTTATTTAATAGTATCACTTGCCTTTTTATTATACACCATGCGGCGGCAGTGTTTCAAGCGATTTTTAATTATTTTTTTACAAACCGGGGATTTTTTGTATTTTTGAACAAAACGCCGCCCGATGCCGCCTGCTTTTTTGGCAATAAATCCGAGCGGCGGCAGCAATAGCTTTTCCTTAATTTTCCTGTCGAGCCGGGCAAACAGCCTTATGAGCGGCACTCCTATCAAAAAGTGGATAAGCACACCGCTCAGTCCCATGCCGAAGGCTATGAACCACCGCATGGAAATATCGTACCCTGTGAAGATCATGAACCAACCGCCGCCGCATAAAAGCCCAAACAGCATATCCTCCACAAACACCATGATCTTTAAATGCGGCGCTGCGATCCTTGCTATCCTCAGCACCTGATAAAAAAGCCCCAGACACGCCCCTGTGATGCAGGAGAGCAGGAATACCTCCAGCTCCTTTGAAATGCCCAGCTGCATGGGCAGCATACCCTCAAAGGTGCGAAGAAATATCATCTGAACAGCCGCTCCTTCAGCCCCGGTTTGTGAGTGAGCTTGTCGCCGTAAACGATAGAGTCTATCATGCCCTCGATCACCATGCCGCCGCTCTCGACGCTCATTTCATTTATGTGCAGACTGCTCCCCTTTATGGAAAGCGCCGCAAGCTCTGTGTAAAGACGTATCTCCCTCTCGTTAAAACAGTCAACATCAGTCACGCCGGTGAGCGTGAGCTTTTTTCTTTCATCAAGAATAAGTCCGTGTGTATCCATAGCAGCCCCTCCAGTATTCTTTATTACTAAAATCTATGCAAAAACAACGGGAATAATTCACAGACTTAAATTCACTCTGCTATCATATAACTATCACATTCGGGGGTATAATATAAATTATAGTAATATAAGTATAAACAATGCTTAGCATTGATCCGGGGTAAAGAATATGAACGAGTTCAATAATAACAATAATAATACCGGCGGCTTCGGCAATAGCACGGATCCGCAGAGAGGGAACTATACAGGGTATGATAACGGCTTCTACCACTATAACGGCGCACAGGGCAGCTATTTCAGCGGCGGCGATCAGCAGCACCGTGATCCGTTCGGCAGACCTCCTGTTTATAATACCAATGAATACTCCTACCAGCCCACCGCCACAGCACCAAAGAAAAGTAAGGCTATGCCTGTTATAATTACACTTGCGGCAGTAGCAGTGCTGGGTGTCGGTTCAGTCGCAGGGTATCACCTTATATCCGGCGGCAGGGGCAGCAGTAACGACAGCTCGGTGACACAGCTTGAGGGGGGTGCAAAGAAGGCCGCCTCCTCCTCAGCCGACAGCGAAACTACCGTTGACAGGACTGACCTCCCGACATTGGAGCAGCTCTCTACTCCCAGCGACGCTATGTCGATACCGGATATAGTAGAGCTCGTTTCTCCGTCAGTCGTAGGTGTTTCCTGTACAGGTGCTACATCGGCAGCAACAGGTACGGGTATAATTTTAAGCGACGACGGCTATATAATCACAAACGCCCACGTCGTGAGCGGCAGCTCCGACGGCAGCGGTATAAGCGTCATGCTGCACGACAGCTATTATAAAAAAGACGACAGCAGTAAGGAAGGCGCTGATGATACAAAGAATAACTTCATCACCGCCGAGCTTGTCGGACGTGATACTCAGGCGGATATAGCAGTCCTTAAAATAGACCGTAAGGATCTAAAGCCTGCAACGCTCGGCAAATCCGCAGAGATAAAGGTCGGCGAAGCATCTATCGTAATAGGCAACCCTCTCGGCTTCGAGCTTAAAGGCTCAGTCACAGCAGGCATAATCTCGGCGACAGACAGAACACTGTCCGTCGAGGACAGAACGATGAAGCTGATACAGACAGACGCATCGATAAACAGCGGTAACTCAGGCGGACCTCTGATAAACGCCTACGGACAGGTCATAGGTATAACATCAGTCAAGGTGTCCTCCACCTACGGCGAGGGTCTTGGCTTTGCGATACCGATAGATGAGGCGCTTCCTATAATCAATGACCTTATGGAGTATGGCTATGTCACCGGCAGACCTACGCTTGGCTGGTCGGGCAAGAATATCACCGAGATATATTCGCAGTATTATAAAGTACCTCAGGGCTTCTATGTGTCCGATATGACCAGCGGCGGACCTGCTGAGCAGGCAGGAATCGAGATAGGCGATATAATCGTAGGCGTCAACGGTACGACTATCACGACTGTCGAGGAGATAAATAAGATAGTCGAGGAGTTCAAGGCAGGCGATACGGTCACTATCGCATTTTACAGAGATGATAAGCTCAACAGCGTAGATGTTGTCCTGGGCGATGCCGCAGAGACAGGTAAGGGTGCAGACACACAGTCGGATAATTATGGCGGCTATGATAACTACGGCGGCTATGACGACTACGATCTGTTCCGCAGATTCTACGGCTTCGGCTTCTGATATTCGCTTTTTCCTAATTTTTTCATATTCTTTTACTTCCGGAAAACCGCCGACTGTCATGGTCGGCGGTTTTCTTTTTCCGGTCGTGGCACAGGCAAAAGATAAGCCTGCTTTATGAAATAAAAAAATATTAACTTAAAGGTTTTCGTCATTAAATATTTATATTTTTTTGCCGCCGCCCCCTTGTAAAAGAAAGGTAAATGTGTTAGAATAGGGATAGGTCAATATGAAACTATGCGGCATAGCCGTAAATAAATATCAAGGAGTGTTTTAACCAATGCAGTACGGATATTTTGATCTTGAAAACAAGGAATATGTCATCACAAGACCCGATACGCCTGCACCGTGGGCAAACTACTTAGGCTCACCCGAGTACGGCGCTATCGTATCACAGAGCGGCGGCGGATATAGCTTTGTAAAGAGCGGCGCTAACGGAAGGATAGCAAGATACCGCTTCAATTCAAACATCGGTCTCCCGGGCAGATATGTATATATCAGGGATAACGACCTTAACGACTACTGGTCTGCAACATGGCAGCCTGTGGGCAAGCCGCTTGACAAGTTTAAGACAGAGTGCCACCACGGTACAGCTTATACGACCGTTAAGAGCGAGTATGAGCAGATAGCCTCCGAGCTTACATACTATGTTCCTCTCAATAAGACCTATGAGGTCTGGAGACTAAAAGTCACCAATAACTCCGACAGGGTAAGGAGCCTTTCGACATTCGGCTTTATAGAGTTTACAAACGAGAACAACTATGAGCAGGATCAGGTAAACCTCCAGTATACCCTCTTTATCACAAGGACTTCCTTTGAGGGCAACAAGATAGTTCAGCATATCAACGAAAACAGCGGCAAGGACGAGAACGGCTCCAACTGGAGAGAAAGATTCTTCGGTCTTGTAGGCGCACCTGTTTCGGCATACAACGGCAGCCTTGACAGCTTTATCGGCTCTTACAGAGATTACGGAAACCCTGTTGCAGTCGAGAGGGGTTTCTGCGACAATAAGTGCAACTATAACTCAAATGCCTGCGGCGCACTCCAGAGCGAGGTCATGCTCGCACCCGGCGAAACTAAGGAGCTTATCTATATCTTAGGTCAGAAAAACCCGACCGAGGCTCAGGCTATACTTGATACATATAAAGAAGCAGGCAAGGTAGACGCTGAGGTCAGGGAGCTTGTTGATTACTGGCACGGTCAGCTCAACAACTTCCAGGTAAAGACTCCGTCAGAGGAGTTCAATAACATGGTAGACGTATGGAACGCTTACCAGTGCTTTATCACATTCATCTGGTCAAGAGCCGCATCATTCATCTACTGCGGACTCAGAAACGGCTACGGTTACAGAGATACCGTTCAGGATATACAGGGTATCATCCATATCAACCCCGAGCTTGCAGCCGAGAAGATAAGATTCATGCTCTCCGCACAGGTGTCAAACGGCGGCGGACTTCCGCTCGTTAAGTTCGACCATAACGCAGGACATGAGACCTGCCCCGATGAGAACGACGAAAACAGCATTTACGCTAAGGAAACAGGCCACCCGTCATACAGAGCAGACGATGCACTGTGGCTGTTCCCGACTATCGTTAAGTATATAGGCGAAACAGGCAATAAGGCATTCCTTGATGAGGAGATAGTTTATGCAGAAGAGGGCGGCGGCAAGGCTACCGTTTATGAGCATCTCAAAAACGCTATCAGATTCTCGCAGGAGCGTCTTGGCGCACATAAGATGCCTGCCGGTCTGCACGCAGACTGGAACGACTGCCTGAGAATGGGCAAGCAGGGCGAGTCTACCTTCGTGGCATTCCAGCTCTACTACGCTATGAGCGTCATCAAGGGCTACGCCGAGGACAGAAACGATACAGAGTATGTGGAGTATATCAATAAGGTACAGGCAGAGCTTGGTAAGAGCCTTGCAGACTGCTGGGACGAGGACAGATTTATCCGTGGTATCCGTGATAACGGCGAGGTAGTCGGCGCTAAGAAGGATCCCGAGGCTTCAATGTGGCTCAATCCTCAGTCATGGTCGGTAATTTCCGGCTTCGCTTCCAAGGAGCAGGCTGAAACTGCTATGGATAAGGTCCACGAGATACTTAATACACCTTACGGTGTCAAGATCATGGAGCCGCCTTATGTAGATCACTACTTTGACGGTGCGCTCATGCACATCTTCAACCCCGATACAAAGGAAAACGGCGGTATCTTCTCGCAGACACAGGGCTGGGCTATACTTGCGGAGTCGCTTCTCGGCAGAGGTGACAGAGCGTTTGAGTACTTCCTCGAATCCGCTCCTGCATCTATGAACGATAAGGCAGAGGTAAGAGTATTAGAGCCGTACGTTCACGGTCAGTTCACCGAGTCCACACGTTCACCGTATGCAGGCAGGAGCCATGTTCACTGGCTGACAGGTACAGGCTCTACCGTTATGGTAGGATGCGTTGAGGGTATCTGCGGTATGCGTCCGAACGCTGACGGCCTGGTGATAAGCCCGTCTATCCCTCACGAGTGGGACGGCTTTGAGATAGAGAAGAACTTCAGAGGCAAGCACCTCTCGATCGTGATCAAGAACCCCGACCACGTTCAGTCTGGCGTCAAGTCCGTCACAGTAAACGGCGAGGCTGTTGAAGGCAACTTCGTTTGTGAGTGCAAGATGACAGACAATACAAAGATAGAAGTAGTATTAGGCTAATAAATAAAGACCGCCCGGTGGCAAACAAGCTGCCGGGCGGATTTTTAAAAGAAAAACAGGAGGAGAAAAATATGTTTTGTTCACAATGCGGAGCGCAGAATAACGACGGCGCTTCATTCTGCGTCGCCTGCGGCGCACCAATGAAAAAAGTGACACCCCCACAGGGTCAGCAGTTCACACAGATACCCACGCCCCCTCAGTACGGGCAGCAGCCCCAGCAGAGCGGCAGCTTCGGCGAGATGATAAACGACCTGAAAATGAGCCTTACCACCCCCGGCGGACTGATCGCATTCATACTCAGCCGTTTCAATGTCATAGCTATCGGCGGCGCATTGCTTATGTTTATCGGGCTCTTCCCGAACTTCGTGTCAGCATCTGTCTATGGGCTTAAAATAGGTGCTGCGCTCATCAAGGGCGGCGACGGCGTGATAGTGCTTATCGTGTCGCTTATCTGTATATGTGCAGGATTGCTCGGAATGCACAAGACGACTATCGCCTGTGCGGCAGTAAACCTGCTGATAATATTTATTGATATAGCAGATATATCAGGCAGCCTTGACGTAGGCGCAGGCTTTGTGCTGATACTCTTAGGCGGACTTGCAACGATAGCAGGCTCGGTAATGGGCATCATGTACGCAAAGCAGGGCAAAAAGCTCCCCCTGCAAAAATGATATGATACCTAAAAAATATCTCCCTCACCTGTTTAAAGGTGGGGGAGATTATTTTTTATGTGTTTCTTCATTCCCGGATATAGTTTTTCTTGCGATAATGCTAAGATATAGCAAAGATGTATCATCAGCAAACTGCATTCCCTGCTTTATTGATCAGTATTCTCATATTTTTTCAGCCTTTCCTCACGAATGTCTTTCATATCAATATCAGCTTTATTTTTCAGAATACCTCTTAGCTGTGAAACTATCATCGTTACATCTTTTTGGGGAGGAATGAGCCTTGCAACTTCTTTGCCGTTTTTGAGTATCATTATTTCCTCTCCGTCCTGTGCCGTCTGTAAATAGCGTCCGAAATCGTTGTGAAATTCTGTCGATTCCACGGTTATCACTGCACTCACCTCCTGTTGATAATAACTCCCCCGGCAGACCACATCGTCCCCCGGGGGCATACATTTTTTGTAGTATTATACCATCAGATCACAGACTAAATTCGCAAACTCCACCGGGTCCTCTATCGGCAGACCCTCGATAAGCTGTGCCTGTGCGTAAAGCAGCTTAGTGTAGTCTGACAGCTTGTCCTTGTCGCTGTCGTAAAGACTTTTGAGCTTTTCAAAGATCGCATGGTTCGGGTTTATTTCAAGCGCTTTTTCAGCCTTGACCTTGTTGTCATTCTGCGGCATGGAATTGAGTACCTTTTCCATTTCGATCGTTATGTTGCCGTCTGATGACAGACAAACAGGGTGACTTTTGAGCTTGCCCGAAAGCCTTACTGTCTTAACCTTGTCGGCAATTGCCTTCTGCATATATTCAAGCATTTCCTTGCTGTTGTCGGCGAGCTTCTTTGCCTCTTCCTTTTCCTCTTCGGAATCAAGATCAAGCTCTGCATCGCTTATCGACTTGAAGTGCTTGCCCTCGTACTCCATGAGTACCTTTATCGCAAACTCGTCTACGTCCTGTGTAAAGTAAAGCACCTCGTATCCCTTGTCCTTGAACGCCTCCATCTGCGGCAGCAGATCTATGCGCTCCTTTGTTTCGCCGCAGGCGTAGTAGATGTCCTCCTGCCCCTCCTTCATTCTCGAAACATATTCGGCAAGCGTTACATTCTTGCCCTCAAATGTAGACGGGAATATCAGCAGATCTTTGAGCGTGTCCTTGCATGAGCCGTATGACTGGTATATGCCGAACTTGAACTGTAGCCCGAATACCGAGAAGAACTTCTCATACTTCTCCCTGTCGTTTTTGAGCAGCTTTGTAAGCTCGTTCTTGATAGAGCGTTCAAGATTTCTGGCGATTATTTTCAGCTGCCTGTCATGCTGTAAAAACTCACGGGAAATGTTTAATGATAAGTCCTCGGAATCCACAACGCCCTTTACAAAGCTGAACCAGTCAGGTAAAAGCTCTGCACACTTGTCCATTATCATGACCCCGCTCGAATAGAGCTGCAAGCCCTTTTCGTAGTCCTTTGAGTAGTAGTCAAACGGCGCACGGGCAGGAATGTATAAAAGCGCATCATAAGTCGCCGTGCCTTCGTTCTTTGCGTGAATGTGAGTTATCGGCGGCTCGTAGTCCATGAATTTGTCAACATAGAAATTGTTGTAATCCTCATCGGTAAGCTCGCTCTTTGAGCGCTTCCAGATAGGTGTCATGGTGTTGAGCGTTTCTATTTCTTTTGTAACGGTCGGCTCCTTGCCCTCTTCCTCGTAGTGGGTGTGCTCGACCTCCATTTTTATCGGGAACCTGATGTAGTCGGAGTATTTCTTTACAAGCGACTGTATCTGATACTGCTCCAAATACTTGTCATAGTTCTCATCATCAGTGTTGTCTTTGAGTATCAGCGTTATCTCCGTGCCGAAAGTATCCTTTTCGCAAGGCTCTACCGTGTAGCCGGACGCACCCTTTGAGCGCCACTCAAACGCCTCATCACTGCCGTATGACTTCGATCTTACTATGACCTCCTTTGCCACCATGAACGCCGAGTAGAAGCCTACACCGAACTGTCCTATTATGTCAACATCATCGCCCAGCTCGTTTTCCTTTTTGAATGCCAGTGAGCCCGACTTTGCGATAGTACCGAGATTGGTTTCAAGCTCGCTCTCGGTCATGCCGATGCCGTTGTCTGTTATTTTGAGTATGCGATTTTCCTTGTCTGCCTCTATCATAATGCAGAAATCGTCCTTGTTCAGCCCCACAGAGGTGTCTGTCAGCGACTTGAAATACAGCTTGTCAAGCGCATCAGATGCGTTTGATATAAGCTCTCTTAAAAATATCTCCTTGTGTGTGTAGATAGAACCTATCATCATATCCAGCAGCTTTTTGCTCTCTGCCTTGAACTGTTTTGTGCCCATGCTTCATTACTCCTTTATATATGTTTTCGGGAAACGAGTGTTTTAGCACTCTTATCTCCCGAGTGCTAATTATATTATACACCATTGTCCACAAAAATCAACCCCTGTAAAGAAATATCAAAGATTAGTTTACATAATATTAATATTTATATCTCCCATTTATTTGAAAAATACCTTATGATATGTTATAATAAGAACATATGAAAGAACGGAAGGAACACTATGGATATATATAACCCCTATCCTCCGGGCGGCGCACCTGTGCCCGACCCGGTCATGATGATAAATGAGCAGCGCCGCCGGGAACGCCACGGGCTGTTTGTAAACGCCATGAAGCTCGGTATACTGCTTCTTATGTATGAGGGGCTTACATATGTGATGAACAGACTTTATTTCATCGCACTCTATGTAAGCGCCACAGGCTCGTTCACACTTGATATGAACGAGATACGCAAATACCTGTCGGATCACTACTCCACCTATTCATCGAGCTTTTACAGTATGCTCGGCAACCTCTCAATAGTCAGCGTGTCAGTCGTGGTGCTGTTTGTTGCGGCAAGAGTGATGTTTAAGATAAGCCTTGTGCCTATGCTAAGACCAAAGGCTGCGTATTTTTCCGGCGGCATAAAATGGTTCTCAGCGTCAATGAGCATAAACGTGCTGGTGTCGTTTCTCGTAGGTATACTTGTGTATGTATTAGGAACGATAGGCGTAGTCGTGCCGGAGTCTGATTTTTCCATGACTGACAGCTCCTTAGGTACGCTCATCATGCAGTTTCTCTACGTCGTAGCCATAGGTCCTGTATGTGAGGAATTTATCTATCGTGGGCTTGTCATAACCCTGTTAAAGCCCTACGGCAAGGGGCTTGCGGTGTTCTTCTCGGCGTTCATCTTCGGCTTAATGCACGGCAATATCCCGCAGTTCGCAGCCACCTTTGCAGGCGGTCTTGTGTTTGCGGCAGTCGCCGTGAAGTATGATTCCATCGTGCCGACGCTCGTTATGCACATACTCAATAACATTGCAGCGAGCATCTACGATTTCACCGATGTTTTAGGCATATCAAGAAGCACCGCCGGCAATATCTATAATTCCATAGTGATAGTATGTATGGTGTTCGGGCTTTATATGCTGATAGTACATTTCAGACAGCTAAGACCTTCGGAGGAAAAGCGCTTTTCCCTCACATCGGGACAGAGAAGACTTGCTGTGTTTTCAAATATAGCGATGCTCGTGTACTTCGGGTTCATCGCAATAAAATATATAAGATCATTTATGATGTACAATCAATGATCTTTGTACGATCAATGATCTTAATGTAAAGGGGGGCGAGCGTAAATGCTGCTGTTTGTATGGCTCATATTGCCTTTGATACTGCTGCCGCTGTTTATCAGGGAGCAGAATAAAACCAAGCGCCATGCTGTGTTCATAAACGAGCTTTACTGTACCGGGCGTATCTCCGATGATGAGTATTTCAAAGCCCTCGGCTATGCCCCTGCTTTCGTGCTCAGACAGCAGCGTGAGAATTTCCTGCGCTCTCAGGGTGTCGCTCCTGCTGCCTCTGCGCCTTCACCTGCCCCGGGCGCACCTGTTCCGCCTGTTCCGCCGCAGGGCGTACCTCCCATACCGCAGGGCGTACCACCCATACCGCAGGGCGTACCACCCATGCCCGGCAGTATCCCAAAGCCTGCACCTGCACAGTTCACATCGGCAGGCACAGGGAATATAAACGCCCCTCATCAGAACCTGCAAAATGGCTATATCCCCTCTGCCCCTGCATATACACCGCCGCCAAAGCAGCAGGTAAGCTCATCATCTGTCATGCTGACAGTGGGCGTTGTGCTGGTATCTGTCGCAGGGCTTATATTCGCAACAGCCGTCTGGTCAACGATGAGCGGTCTCGGCAGGAGCGCTACTATCGCATTTGCGGCAGCATTTTTCTATATCATCAGCTTCTTTTCAAATAAAAAGCTCGGCGTTAAAAATTCCTCCAACGCCTTCTTTATGTTAGGCTCGGTGTTTTGTGTTATAACCTTTCTTACCGCCGGCTATTATCAGCTTATGGGCAATGAGTTCACCTTTGACGGCGACCACCAGTGGCTTTTCATCGGTACGTCAGCACTGCTTGCAGCGCTTCTTGCCCACGCCGGCAGCAGACTTTTTGCAAGACCCTACTATCATGGCGCTTCGATATGCGGCGTGTACCTTTTCTATGTTCTGCTGTCAGTCGATGTGTCGGTGCCGTCCTCGGGGGCGTTCTCGCTTATGATGTCGGCAGCACTGTGCGTCACGGCACCCCTGACGGCAATACATAAAAAGTCCGGCTCTGTTACAGACACCCTTTTGCCGGTGCTTACAGGCTTGTCCGCCGTGATGACGCTCTATTCGCCGTTCACGGTGAGGTTTGCACGCTGGAAGACCCCCGATACGCTTGCAGCAATGGTAGTTTTTCTGCTGCTGTGCGCCCTTGCCTGTAAACGTGAGAGCAGGAACCTCTGGGGCGTGCATAGTATATATGTCATACCCTTTGTTATAAGTATCATAATGCAGACTATGAGTGATAAGGACGATCTGCTCCTTATGACGTTTATATACCTCTCAGTTTTGTGCGTGGGGCTTGTGTACAGAGCCTTTCCGCTTATAAGGTCTGACATCTCCGATAACGTCTATCTCATAGCCGGAGCTGTTATCCTTATCGTGAATATCGGCACGAACGCCGACTATTCCCTTGTCCCGGCGCTGCTTTACATTGTCCTGTTCGGGCATCTTTGTATTTTCGCCTTTGATAAGCGTGTAAAGCCTGACAGGAATATCTACCCTCTCTGCCTGCCCATTCCCCTGCTTTTTGCAGCCGTGTGTGTAAGGCTATATGTAAACCACAGCCTGCCCACCGCTTCCGATACGCTTTCAAGATCCGACAAGTCCTCGCTCATCATAGCATCACTTGTCGTTATATATGCAGCGGCAGAGTTTTATTTTTCATCACTTTATAAAAGCAAGAGCTTCTACCGCTTGCACGCATATGCCTTTACAGCAGGGGCGGTTATAATGTCAGTGTTCCTGTTCGACACGGGGGAAAATATCCCTGTTATGATATTTGCGTCCTTTGCAGCGGCATTAGCGGCTGCTGCAACGCACCTGAGTACGGCACAGCCTGCCTCGGCAGTCCCGGCAGCGGTGTGTATGCTCGTTGTCACTAATATAATAGTTTCGGCAGTCGATGACGGATATGCTTTCACAGACCTTTTCGTCCGTGCAGGTGTTACGGCATTTGCGGCACTGCTGTCAAGACTTCTCTTCCCCGGCTCGCTTGTAAAGACCGAAAACGGTAAAACAAAAGCCGACTTTCTTGCCGCCGCATCAATGATAGGTCTTGTCAGTCTGTTTATGCTTGATGTCTTTGAAGTACCGGCAGGTGACGCTAAGACAGCACGCTTTGTATTCTGGCTGCTTGCAGCGTTCATCGCATTTATGTTTATAAGGAAAAGCGCCAATGACAGCTTTAATACAGCGCTCAGGCTGATATCGTCATTTGCACTGATGAAAGCCTTTATCGCAAGACCGTTCCTTGTGTCGGACGAGCAGAGCGTCAATACAAAGATCGCCGTTACGCTGGTCGCACTTTTCGGCTTTGCGGCAAGGTATATCCTTCGCAAAAACGAGGTCTTTTCCGAAAACTTCGCCATGACCGTGCATATCATCTCACTTGTGATACTTGTGGGAGATGCGCTCACACACCAGACGCTTGCAAATACCCTTATAGTAATGTCCACGGCGGCAGTGATAATGGTAGTGTCATTTATCATCAAGAAAAAGCGCTGGTTCCTTATCTCCGCCGTAATGCTCACAGGGCTTACGATATATGTGTGCAGGGATTTCCTTATGTCGATAAGCTGGTGGGTGTACCTTCTTGTTGTCGGCTCGGCGCTTATCGCTATCGCCGTCACCAACGAATACTTAAAGAACCGCCCCCGTGACGACAGCGAAAAGCCGCACGGCAGATTTTTTGAGGAATGGAAATGGTAGCCGGGCTCCACGGATATGTCATTGACAAAAAATTTAATATATGGTAATATATTTCTATATGGGTCATAATAGTACCCGGTTTATTAAAAAGGAGGAGAAAATATGGAAAAAGTGCTGGAAGTCAAGGGGCTTTCCAAGCAGTATAAGAAGGGTGTCTACGCATCACAGGGCGTTACGTTCCATGTGAATAAGGGCGAGATATTCGCACTTATCGGACCAAACGGTGCCGGCAAGACCACCACTATCAGAATGATAGCCACACTTCTTAAAGCTACGGAGGGCGACGCTGTTGTCGCAGGTCACAGTATACTCACAGAGCCTGATAAGGTGAGGGAGAATATCACCTACCTTCCCGATGAAGCAGGCGCATATAAGAATATGAAGGGTATAGATTACCTTAAATTCATGGCAGGCATCTACGCTAAGGACGCTAAAAGTGCCGCAGAATATGTAGAGCGTGCAAAGGAGATATGCGGTCTGGGCGACAGACTCAATGATAAGATAGGCGGCTATTCCAGAGGTATGGCAAGAAAGCTGCTCATAGCCCGTGCTATCATGCCGCAGCCTGCACTTGCGATATTCGACGAGCCGACATCGGGTCTTGATATAATAAACGCCCTTGATGTAAGGCGTATGATAAAGGATCTTGCCGCAAAGACAGGCATGAGCTTCCTGCTTTCCTCGCATAATATGCTGGAGATAGAATATGTCTCCGACAGAGTGGGCATAATAGCAAAAGGTCACGTCCTTGAGGTCGGCGAGCCCAAGGAGCTTATCGAGAAATACGAAGCACGCAATCTTGAAGAGGTCTTTGAAAGGGTGGTGAAACAGCAGTGAAATTCGTTCATCTTTTCAAAAAGGAATTAAAAGAGATGCTCAGCCCCTCTACCATCGCCACCATGATAATAACAGTTATGGTCATGATAATGGCAGGCAATGCTATGTCAGGTGCAGTTGACGAAGCAGAGGAAGAGAGCAGCGCTATCACTATATGTAATCAGGACGATACCGAGTTTACAAAGCAGGTGCTTAAATTCCTTGAAACTCCGGCAGGCGGCGAGAAAAACGATGTCAAGTATGTAACACTTGATTCTGATGACTATACAAAAGAGCTTAAAGACAAGGACATCAAAAACGTAGTCATCATACCGGCAGGCTTCTCCGAGAAGATCTCAAACAGCGAGCAGGCTACAATAAAGTACGTTGCAAGAATGACATCACTTTCAACTATGTCAAATGTGTCTACCGGCTCTACAAACGCTATGAACCTTATAAACGCAGCGGTCAAGAGTGCGTTCTATTCATCAAAGGTGCAGTCGGGCGCTCTTGCGGATAAGGAAGTCGCAATGCTCGAATCCCCGGTCAAGGTCGAGGAAACGACAGTAGTTGCCGATAATTCTCAGAGTATATCCCCGAGCCTTATAATAGCTGCGACCCAGATGAGCAATATGTTCCTGCCGATAATGGTGTTCGTGCTGGTTCTGTATTCATCGCAGATGATACTCAATGCCGTTGCGACCGAAAAGATAGACAAAACGCTCGAAACACTTCTTTCAGCGCCCGTGTCAAGACTGTCTGTCCTTACAGCGAAGATGCTCGCAGCAGGCATAGTTGCAGGTATAAACGCAATTGTGTATATGTTCGGTATGAACCGTATGACAAGCTCTGTCTCAAACCTTACATCAAGCTCAGTCGATAACCTTGACGAGGTGCTTAAAAACTTAGGGCTCACACTGTCAGTAGGCGACTATGTCCTTGTAGGCGTGCAGATGTTTTTGACTATACTCATAACACTTTCTATCTCGCTCGTCCTCGGCGCACTTGCCAAGGATATGAAGAGCACACAGTCCTACATACTCCCCGTAATGGTAATGGCTATGATACCGTATATGCTCTCGATGTTTGTGGATATAACCACCCTGACACCGGCACTTAAATATGCAGTATACGCTATACCGTTCACACATACCTTTATGGCGACACAGAACGTAATGTTCGGCAACACCACACTTTACTGGGCAGGTCTTGCATATCAGCTGGTACTGCTGATACTGTGCATGGGCTTTGCAGTAAGAGTGTTTACAAGCGATAAGATATTCACAATGACCCTTTCCTTCGGGAAAAAGAAGCATAAGAGTGCAGAAGAATAATTACCTATGAAAAAAAGAAAACTTTTGTTGTGCCTTGCCCTGGCAGCTTTGATGCTGTCAGGCTGCGGCAGCAGCTCCTCATCATCTGAACCGGACAGCGAAGAAAATACCGTGACCGAAAGCTCTGACAGCAAGGTCATAGTCACACTTCCGCAGGACAGCTCTTCCCCCGATGAGTCATCGCAGGAGGATACTCAGTGTACACCGCTCACCTGGCGCATCACCGCCGAAAACGGCAATACTATGACGCTTATGGGCTCAATGCACGCACTTGATCCCGACATCTTTCCTCTGCCCGAAAAGATCACAGACGACTATGAAGCCGCAGATGTTCTTGCAGTCGAGTGCGATGTAAAAGAGTTCAACAACAATCTCACCGAGCAGCTCAGACTTATGAATATGACGACCTATGAAGGCGATGAAACGATCTTAGACCATATAAAGCAAAGCACCTGCGACAGCCTGCTTGAGTTTTTGAATAATAACGGCTATAATATGCAGAGCTTAGGCTCCTATAGGCCGTGGTATCTGCAAAGTATGTGCGAAAATATCATACTGCAAAAAGCCGGGCTCGATGCGTTCAGGGGCTTTGATTTTACGCTGCTCAATATGGCGCACGATGACGGCAAGGAGATATATGAAGTCGAGTCTATCGAGATACAGCTGCAAATGCTCACAGAGCTTCCGGATGAGATAATGGATATTCAGCTTGCAACATATACAGTCGGGAACGACCGGCACCTGACCGACCAGATGAGAGCGCTCTATGATGTGTGGCGTATAGGCGACATTGACAAAACGGCGCAGTTTATCAAAGACGATGAAGAAGCAACAAAAGAGTCTGTCGGCGAGGAGCTGGCGCAGCAGCTTGAAGAGTATAATAAAAAGCTCGAGGACGACAGAAACGTCGTAATGGCAGACGCTGCCGAAAAGCTGCTAAGCGAGCATAAAAATACAATGTTCGTAGTCGGTCTTGCTCATTTTATGGGCGATAACGGAATAATAAAGCTGCTTGAAGACAGAGGCTATACAGTAACACTTGATAAATAATATGACCATACCCACGGAAAGGACGTGATCTTTATAAATATCACATTTAATGAAAAGACAAGGACATTCAAGCTCGATGCTAAGGATACGACATATATGCTCATGGTGGCAGACGGCGAGTACCTCGCTCATGTATACTACGGCAGAAAGCTCCCCGATGATTCGCTCATATCTGTAATGAGATTTGACGAAAGCCCCTTTACACCTGCAACAAATAACCGTGACAGGGCGTCGTATCTTGATACACTTCCTATGGAGTACCCATGCTTTGGTATCGGCGACTACCGTGAGCCGGTGCTGCGTATAACCGCACCCGACGGCACATCTACCTGTGACCTGAGATATAAGGGGTATGATATCACATCAGGCAAGCCTTCCCTTGAAGGTATGCCTGCGACCTTTGCGACCGATGACAGCCCGTGCAACACCCTTGAGATAATACTTGAAGATAAGCCGGCAGGGCTTGAGGTGTCGCTTTTCTATACAGCCTTTGAAAAGCTCGATGTCATCACAAGAAGTGCAGTTATAAGAAATGTAAGCAATGACAAGAGCGTGTACCTTACCCGTGCGCTGTCTGCGTGTGTTGAGTTCGATACACATGAATTTGATATGATAACATTAAACGGCTCGTGGGCAAGAGAGCGTGCCGTCGAGAGATGCAGGCTTCACCACGCAAAGCAGCTCGTTGATTCCTGCAAAGGCGAAAGCTCCCACCAGAACAATCCGTTCGTAGCTCTCTGCGAGCATAAGGCAGACGAGGATATAGGCGAGGTGTTCGGCTTTAACTTCGTTTACTCCGGCAACTTCATGGCGCAGGCAGAGGTCACACAGCATAAGAAAACACGCTTTGTAATGGGTATAAATTCGATAGACTTTTCGTGGAAGCTCGATAAGGGCGAGAGCTTTACCGCCCCCGAGGTGGTAATGGTCCATAGCGACAGCGGTATCGGCAAGATGTCACGCACCTTCCATGACCTGTATAGAAACAACCTTATCCGTGGCGAGTATAAGGATAAGCGCCGCCCGATACTTATAAATAACTGGGAGGCTACATACTTTGATTTCAATACCGATAAGCTGATAGATATTGCCCGTGAGGCAAGTAAGCTCGGTATCGAGATGCTCGTTATGGACGACGGCTGGTTCGGTCACAGAGACAGCGATAATTCCTCCCTCGGCGACTGGTTCGTGTATGAAAAGAAGATAAACGGCGGCTTGAAGCACCTTGTAGATGAGGTCAATAAGCTGGGGCTCAAATTCGGTATCTGGTTCGAGCCTGAAATGGTCTCCCCCGACTCCGAGCTTTATAAAGCGCACCCCGACTGGGCGATACAGATCGGCGGACGTGAGCTTACCATGTCAAGAGAGCAGTATGTGCTTGACTACTCCCGTAAGGAGGTCAGAGACTACGTCTACGGCATGATGAAGAATATCCTTGACTCTGCGAACATCGAGTATATCAAGTGGGATATGAACCGCCAGCATACCGAGGTCGGCTCAAACGCACTTCCTGCCGACAGACAAAAGGAGCTGTGGCATAGATATGTCCTGGGCGTCTATGACCTTATGGACAGACTCACCACAGACTATCCGCATATACTTCTTGAAAACTGCTCGGGCGGCGGCGCAAGGTTTGACCCTGCAATGCTTTATTATAGCCCGCAGATATGGTGCTCTGACGATACCGATGCGATAGAGCGCTTAAAGATACAGCACGGCACATCTGTCTGCTACCCCTGCTCGGCAATGGGCGCACACGTTTCCGACTGCCCGAACCATACCGTCGGCAGGAACACACCCTTTGAAACAAGGGGCGATGTCGCACTTGTCGGTACATTCGGCTATGAGCTTGATGTCACCCGTATCCCCGAGGAGGACAGGAACGCTATCCCCGGTCAGATAGAGAAGTTCAAGAAGTACAATCCCCTTGTGCGTACCGGCGACCATTATAGGATAGGCAATGTGTTTGAGGATAATACCTGGGACGCATGGATGTTTGTAGCAAAGGATAAGAGCGAGGCGCTGTTTGAGTTTGTCCAGGTGCTTGGAAGACCTAACGAGCGATCACGCAATATCAAGCTAAAAGGCCTTGACCCCGACGCATACTACTATGAGGAAACAAAGCCCGATGAAAAGCTCTCAGGTGCGGCACTCATGTATGTCGGCATCAATATCGCCAAGATGTGGAACGTAGACGGTCTGTACGGCGATTTCAAGTCAAAGACCCTGCATTTTGTGAGGGCTTGACAAACAGAATAAATGATGCTATAATAAAAGTGTCAAAACAAACAAGTTGACCGTCAGGTCAAAACAAAGCACCCCCAACGAAACTGCTACTTTCGTCGGGGGCTTTGTTTTAGGCTGTTGCTGTCAGTTAGTTTTACTTCCTTTTTCCGTTCAGCCATTTACGAATGCGCCTGCGAAGATATGTAAAAATAAAGTTTGCAAGCACACCCGTTGCAACGGGCAAAAGAATATACATCAAAACAAACAAGTCAGTCCCCCCTTTCCGCTATCGGATTGGGTTTGACAGCACTATAATTATACCACACCTATTCCAGGAAGTCAAAGGACTTGACAAACAGAAGAAATAATGCTATAATAAGTACAGTAATGAACGAACAACTAAACTCAAAAACAAAGAACCCCCTCAAGAGTTGCAGCTCTTTTGGGGGTCTTTGTTTTAGGCTGTTGCTGTCAGAGTTTTACTTCCTTTTTCCGTTCAGCCATTTACGAATGCGCCTGCGCAGATATGTAAAAACAAAATTTGCAAGCAC
Source organism: Ruminococcus sp. (assembly GCA_017470535.1). Lineage (GTDB taxonomy): Bacteria > Bacillota > Clostridia > Oscillospirales > Ruminococcaceae > NK3A76. The sequence continues at coordinate 28,527 of JAFUYP010000032.1, forward strand.
ACCCGTTGCAACGGGCAAAAGAATAGATAATAGAACGAACAACTTTCTCACCCCTTTCCGCTATCGGATTGGGTTTGACAGCACTATAATTATACCATACCTATTCCATGAAGTCAAAGGACTTGACAAACAGAATAAATGATGCTATAATATAAATGGTCAAGGGTATTATAAGTAACTGACCAACAGGTTTACAAAAAGAAAAGCCGGAGGAAGGCAGTCCTCCGGCTTTTTATGCTGGCTACTTCTTTTTACACTTGCTGTACAGCCATTTGCAGATGTCGTAGATAAAATTGGCAGTAACACCTGCTCCAACAGAAGCAATAAGGGTAATAAGTAACTCCATACAGGTCCACCTCCTTCCTTATTAGGTCGGAGCAGAAGCAGCACTATAATTATACCATACTCCTATCGTTAAGTCAAACAAACTACCCCCGACAAAAGCCATAGCTTTTGTCGGGGGTCATTGTCATCTTACAAACTCTCTCACCGCCTCGGTAAGCCTGTCAGATTCCTCGTCCGTGCCTACCGTTATGCGTAAATAGTTGTCTATCCTCGGCGAATCAAAATACCTTATGAATATCCCCTTGTCACGCAGATAAGTGAAAATATCCTTTGCCTTGTAACGTGGGTGCGTCACAAACAGGAAATTCGCCGCACTCGCAGCCACCTTAAATCCCAGCTCTGTAAACTCACCTGCCAGCCGCTCACGGGTAGCTATGAGCTTTTTAAGCGTACCCTTGAAATACTCATCGTCCTCTACTGCCGCACAGCCTGCCGCTATCGCCACCGCATCTACGGGGTAGGAGTTGTAGGAATCCTTCACCGCATTCATGTATGAGATAAGCTCCTCGCTGCCCATAGCAAAGCCGAGCCTCATGCCTGCAAGCGAGCGTGACTTTGAAAACGTCCTTGTTATAACAAGATTGTCGTAGCTTCCAAGTAAGTCCACACAGCTTTCACCGCCAAAGTCTATGTATGTTTCATCAAGCACTACGATAACATCACGGTTTGCGTCGAGCAGCCTTATTATCTCACCTTTTGAGAGCGCAATGCTCGTCGGCGCATTCGGGTTCGGGAAAATGATGCCGCCGTTCGGTACGCAATAGTCATCGACATTTATCGTAAAGTCCTCCCTCAGCGGTATCGTTTTGAAGGGGATCTTTAATATCTCGCACCATACCGGATAGAATGAATAGGTCACATCGGGGTAAAGTATCGGCTCACTGCCGTTGAAAAACGCCCTGAACGCCGCTGCCAGAACATCATCAGAGCCGTTGCCTACAAATATCTGTGAGGTCTTTAAACCGTAATACTCCGCCAGCCTTGACCTTAGCGGCTCGCCCGAAAAATCCGGGTACCTGCGAAGCGATGATACATCAAATCCGTTTATCGCTTTTTGTACCATAGGCGACGGCGGATAAGCGTTCTCGTTGGCATTGAGCTTTATTATCCTGTCATTTTTCGGCTGTTCGCCTGCAACGTAAGGCGTGATGTTTATAAGATTTCTGCGAAAGCCTGTCTTTTCCATATTATTCTCCTTTTTAACAAATCAAACCGTCCGCCGGTATAGCGGACGGTGTTTTTTTATGTATCATGATAAGGTGTTCTCTTTCTCACTACGGCGTGTAGAATAGCTGCTCCCAGTAATTGTAATCATCACCGTTTTTGTCAGTAAAGGCATATAACCCTATCGCCATGTAACGGAAATCCGGGTTTATCATGTTTGCGTAATGCGTCGGCGAGTTCTTCCAGTTCTCAAAAGCGTCCTTGACCTCGTAGGTCTTGTTCTTGCCGTATGTGATGTTCTCGCCCACCGAGCCGTACCCCAGATCAAACTCACCATAAACGGTCGTAAATGATTTGTTGTTCGGTCTTGTGTGGTCAAACAGCGTTTTAAGCTCTTTGGCTCTCTTGTCCGCCGCATCATCAAGTATCTCGTACCCCTCAAGAGGGTCAACGCCGACTTCTTTTCTCAAAGCGTTTATGTATTTGAGCATTTCCTTGGTGTACTTGTTTATCGTGCCGTTTTTGAGCTTTACAGGCTTGGTCGTCACGACAGTTGACTGCGGGTCGTCCGAGAACGCCGCTTGGAGCGCATATAACGAATACCCGTCCACCACGACTCTGTAAAATCCGTTGTCAGTGATGCCGGTGCATTTTGCATTGTAATACTGCGTGCAGCTGCCCCTTACATCAGACCCCGTGTCAGGCTGGTCGTAGAATACCGTGTCCTGAAGCGCATATATCGTCATGCTGCATTCCTGTATCGTGAATGACGGCGCAGGTGTCGTCGCAGCAGTGACAACAGGCGCAGGTGTCGTCGTTATCACAGGCTCGGGAGTGGTAGTCTGCGGCTGTGTTTCAGGCGGCTGCGTCTGCGGCGGCTCAGTCGGCTGCGGCGTGGTCGTCGTAGTTGTCGTTGTAGTCGTCGTAGTGGTCGCCTTTGTGGTCTTTTTGGTAGTCTTTTTCTTTGTGGTCGTCACAGGTGCTTTGGTGGTCGCCTTTGTGGTGGTGGTCGTTTCGACAGTCGTTACCGCACCGGAATCTTCAAGCGATGTCATCATGACATTGTAAAGCACCGTCAGCTTGTTCGTATCAAGCTCATACGGCGAGTCCTTGTCGTATCCCGGCTTGTCGATGTTCACCTTTTCGGTAAGCGTGTTAAGCTCTTCGATGACAGCACCGATCTTTTCGGCACAGTCTCTGTCCTCGTAGCTCTCTAAAAACTGAGAGTATCTGCCTATCTCATAATAATGCTCGTTTATCTCATTTATAAGCGTATTCACCGATATGTATTTCCGGTCAAGCTCACCTGTCATAACATATTTTTTAAGTGCGCCGAACGCCTCTGTGTCCTCTTGTATAAGCGTAAAAAGCGTCTGTATGTCAAGCTGTTCGCTGCCGCTTTCTGCTTTGAGTATGCCCTGTGAGGTGTGTAAGTCACCGTTTTGATCCATGAATACACGGCCGCCGTCGATGTAGAGATCATTCACAAGACCGTTTCCGTCCGAGAACCTCAGCTCACCGCCTTCGGTGTATACCCTTATCCTTACACCGTGGTCGTCGGTAAAAGTGTATTCATCTATCCTTTCATCATTGCCATAGATAACATATCCGTCCGCCGATGAAGAGATGTGTACCTCACTGTACTCACCGCCGGCAGGGAGCGATACCTTGTCAAGCAGCTCTACGGCATTTATCACCTGCTCCTGCTGAGGCTCTTCCTCCTCCGTAAGACCATACACAGGCTTGCTTTCAAATGTCTGTGCAGGCAGATACCCTGCCGAAACTCCGACAGCTGCAAACCCCAGAGCAAACAGCGCCGAAAGATATTTCTTGTGCTGCATGAAAGCACACCTCCTCACTTTAAAATACTAATAACCTACATTACATTATACCATTTTATATAGTAATCGTCAACAAGATATTATTAACCGTGCTTACCGAATTTGTGAATTATGTAAAAGTATAAATTAGCTATGAAATAGTATCTGCTACCCTTTTAAGGTCATCAAGGGTAAACAGCTTGTCGGTGTTTCCCCTTATCCTTGCAGCATCGGGCAAGCCCTTGACGTACCACGCTACGTTTTTGCGCATCTCCTTTATGCCCTGCTCCTCGCCCTTGAGTTTGCAAAGCAGCTGTGCGTGTTCAAGCATTATCTCAGCTTTCTGTAAAGGCTCCGGTTCAGGTACCACCTCACCGTCAAGCAGGTATCTTCTCACCTGCTCAAACACCCACGGTCTGCCGTAGCTTCCCCTGCCTATCATCACAAGATCGCACCCCGTCTGCTCGTACATAGCCTTGCAGTCCATAGGCGTTTTCACATCACCGTTTCCGATGACTGGGACGGATACGGCGTTCTTTACCTGCCTTATTATCTCCCAGTCTGAGTGCCCGGAGTACATCTGCTGCCTTGTTCTGGGGTGAACGGTTATCGCAGCAGCGCCTGCCTTTTCCATAAGGGAAGCAAACTCCACCGCATTGATGCTCTCTTTGTCCCACCCGGCACGGATCTTTACCGTCACAGGGCAGGGTGCGTTCTCGACAGTCGCTGCGACTATCTCGGCAGCCCTTACCGGGTCCTTCATAAGCGCCGACCCCGAGCCGTTTGAAACTATCTTAGGCACCGGGCAGCCCATGTTTATGTCTATTATCAGGGGCGAGTATTCTTTGAGCATATCAGCCGCCTTCCCCATAAACTCCGGCTCTTCGCCGAATATCTGTAAAGCGCATGGATATTCCTCGGTAAGTAACAAGCATAGCTTTGCCGTCTTTTTGTCACCGTAAACAAGCCCCTTTGACGAGATCATCTCGCTTACCGAGTACGCTGCCCCGAACCGTTTGCACATTATCCTGTATGCCGCATCAGCCACCGACGCCATAGGCGCCAGCGCCGCAGTCTTTTCGATCGTAATGCCGCCTATCTGCATAAATACTCCTTTGCCTTTTGCAAAGACCCCCTCCCCTGAACGCATTATCCGCCTGCTGCAGAAAACGCTCGGGGAGGGGGTCAGCCGTCACCGATTATTCTTGTTGTATAATACTAAAAGTCCTTTTAGCAGAAGATCCTCATCAAGTATTATCTCTCTCCTGCAAAGCGGTATCACCAGCGGCGCAAGACCGCCCGTTGCGATAACGGTGCATTTTTCGCCAAGCTCCGCCTCCATGCGTTCGATTATGCTGTCTATCGCCCCCGAGGTCGAGTACATTATGCCGCTTTTCATGCAGTCAACGGTGTTGGTGCCGATGACCTTCTTCGGGCGCTCAAAGGCTATCTTCGGCAGCTGTGATGTTCGGCTGGTAAGCGCATCTGACGATACAGCCATGCCTGTCATGATAACGCCGCCTAAGTAGTTTTTGTTTTTGTCTATCGCCGCCATAGTGGTCGCAGTACCGAGGTCAATTATTATCATAGGTGCTTTGTATTCGTTGATGCCTGCTACCGCACCGACCACAAGGTCAGACCCGAGCTGTGCCGGGTTGTCTATAAGAATACTAAGCCCTGTCTTTATCCCCGGGCCCACCACCATAGTGTCAACGCCTGTTATCTTTTTTATCGCCGCTTTGAGCGTATTGGTCACTGACGGGACAACAGAGGATATTATCGCACCGCTTATGTTTTCTTTATTTATGCTGTTCAAAACAAACGCCGTCATCAGTACAGATGCGTATTCAAGCTCAGTCGCTGCGAGGTTTGTCGATGTCCTCTCACGGAAGAGTATCTCCTCCCCCTCAATGCAGCCGAACACCGTGTTTGAGTTTCCTATGTCTACCGCAAGGATCATTTTCTACTCCTTTGTATCATGCCGCTTTGAGCTCGGGAACAAGACGAGCCTTGTAAAGTGCGGCACCTACTGCCGATGTGACTAATGTGCATACAGCCATTTCAGCTAAGGCATTAAAGCCTACGAAAGTCACGATAAATACGAATACGTTCTTGCCGTCCATGAGCTTTTGCATATACTCTGTGTTCCCGAAAAGCACTACGAGCGACGACATGAACAGAAGTGTGTTGAAAAACGCAGAGCTGAACCCTGCAATGCCGCAGGATATAGCCTTGTTCTCTGTCTTTGAGTTTGCGGCTTTAAAGATAAGTCCTGCAATAAAGCCGTCCAGCAGACGAGGGATAAAACGCTGAATAAACGCAAGTGCCGGGCTTATGTCAAAGAGTGCCGCACCCATGCCGCTCGTTATACCAACGCCTATGCACTGTAAAAAGCTGAAAATACCGAATACACCGCCGATAACAGCGCCGCCCACAGGACCGCACGCAACAGCAGCTATGGCTATCGGGATCACATTGAGCGTTACCGATAAAGGCCCTATCGGGATAGTGCCTATGGGCGTGAACGAGAACACCAGCACAAGTGCTGTCATAAGCCCTAAAATAACGATCTGACAAGTGTTGAAAAATTTGTTTGTTTTCATAATGAAAACCTCCTTTGTTATTATTCCCGTTTCCGGGATACAATACAAACGGCTGCAAACTTCCGCTTTAAAGCCGTGTGACAAGTCAGGCTCATTAAGGCAACACCGCACGACCACCGGCGGATACCTTTGTGTGCCATCTGCTTGCCGGATTTCCGTCATAATACCTGGTTTACCTTGTCTTACGTCAGTAAAACTGCGGCAAAAATGGGCATTCTGACGAAAATCCGGACTGCGCATCTGACACACAATGGTCGTGCGGTGCTGCCTTAACGATACCTGCTAAGACCTTAAAACAAAATCATTACCGCCGCACAGGGGACTATCCCCTGCCGAAAATTATTATATCATATTTTTTTTTCAAAAGCTATATATTTTTTTGAAATTCTGTGTTATAATGAAATTAAGCACTCTTGCAATATATACATTTGGAGGAAATATACAATGCTTAAAGGAAAAACGACAGTATTGGCAGTCACAGGCTCTATCGCCGCCTATAAAATGGCAAACGTCGCCCGTATGCTCATCAGACTCGGCGCAGATGTCCATGTGCTTATGACAGACAACGCCACACAGTTTATAAACCCTGTGACCTTTGAAACGCTCACAAACCATAAGTGCCTGATAGATACCTTTGACAGGAACTTTCAGTACAGTGTCGAGCACGTCGCTCTTGCAAAGGCGGCGGACGTGGTGCTTGTCGCTCCTGCATCTGCAAACGTCATCGGCAAGATAGCAAACGGCATCGCCGACGATATGCTCACAACGACAGTCATGGCGTGCCCCTGCAAAAAGCTCATCTCCCCTGCGATGAACCATAATATGCTGCATAACCCCATAGTTGAGGATAATATAAAAAAGCTCGCTTCCTACGGCTATACGATCATCGCTTCCGATAACGGTATGCTCGCAAACGGCGATATAGGCGACGGCAGACTTCCCGATGAGAGCGTGCTTTTGGAATATGTCATACAGGAGATAGCCTATGAAAAAGACCTTAAAGGCAAAAGGATCCTTGTCACCGCCGGCGCTACCAGAGAGGCGATCGACCCTGTGAGATATATCACTAACCATTCAAGCGGTAAAATGGGCGTCGCCCTTGCAAGGGCGGCTTCACGCAGAGGTGCGCAGGTAACGCTCGTCCACGGCGCTATGGAGATAGATGAGCCTATGTTTGTTAAAAATATCCCCGTCACCTCCGCTCAGGATATGTATGACGCCGTAATGAGCGAGAGAGAAACTCAGGACATCATCATCAAAGCCGCAGCAGTTGCAGACTATACCCCGGCTAAGACGGCAGACAGCAAGCTGAAGAAAAAGGACGATGACCTTAAAATAGAGCTTAAACGCACAAAGGATATATTAAAAGCCCTCGGCGAAAACAAGCGTGCAGACCAGATGATCTGCGGCTTTTCGATGGAAACAGATAACGTCCTTGAAAACTCACGCAGAAAGCTGATAAGTAAAAACTGCGATATGATCTGTGCAAACTCATTAAGAACAGAGGGCGCAGGCTTTAAAACAGATACAAACGTCCTTACCCTCATAACAAAGGACAGCTGCGAGGAGCTGCCGCTTATGAGCAAGGACGCCGCCGCACATAAAGTGCTTGATAAGCTCACAGGAAAGTAATACCGGAGGTGGAAAAATGCTAAAAGATCATACACAGCTTGCCGGCTCGCTCTTTACAGAAAAAGGTCTTAACTGCGCTCAGTCGGTGTTTGCAGCATTTTGCGATGTCACAGGGCTTGACTATGACACAGCACTAAGACTTTCCTCATCATTCGGCGGCGGCATGGGAAGAATGAGAGAGGTCTGCGGCACCTGCAGCGCTATGTTCATGACAGCAGGTCTTTTGTACGGGCTTGGCGAGGAGTATTCCTATGACGAAAAGGCAGAGCATTATAAGCGTGTCCAGGAGCTTGCGGCAAGGTTTAAGGCAGAGCATGAAACTATCATCTGCCGTGAGCTTTTAAAGGGTCTTAAAGTCACCAGCACCCCCGAGCCTGACAGGAGGACGGCGCAGTATTATAAAGTCCGCCCCTGTATAAAATTCGTAAAGACCGCAGCTAAGATACTTGATGAATATATAAGTGAAAACGGCATACCGGAAAGGAGCAGCAGCAATGACAGAGTATAAACAACAGATAAGCGATTACTTTAAAGCCCATAAGGACGAGATGCTCATCTCACTTTCAGAGATAGTGGCGATAGATTCAAGCTATCAAAAGAGCAGTGACCCCGAAAAGCCCTACGGCGAAGGCTCGGCAGCCGCACTTGCGTGGGCGCAGGAGTTTGCACGCAAAAACGGCTTTAAAACACGCAATTTCAAAAACCACGCTATCGACATAGACTTTAACGATAAAGAGCCTGCCCTCGGCATTCTCAGCCACCTTGATGTAGTCCCGGCAGGTGAGGGCTGGAGCAGCGACCCGTTTGAACTCACAGTGCATGACGGCAATATCTACGGCAGAGGTACGATAGATGATAAAGGTCCGTCGGTCGCAGTGCTTTATGCGATAAAGTGCTTAAAGGAGCTTGATATACCGCTTTCAAAGGGCGTGCGTGTGATAATGGGCGGCAACGAGGAGCGTGGCTGTAACGACATCGAATACTATAAGTCGGTAGAAAAGCTGCCGGAGAATATCTTCACCCCCGACGGCTCCTTCCCGGTGCTCAACTGTGAAAAGGGTCTTTTGCAGATCACCTTTTCAGCGCCCCTTGATGATGATAGTATAACAGAGCTTTCAGGCGGCAAAACTCTCAACGCTGTCCCTGCAAAATGTATAGTCACTGTAAACGGGCAGACCACCGTGTATACCGGTAAGAACTCCCACGGCTCACGCCCCGAGAACGGCGATAACGCAGTTACAAAATTCCTTGCCGCCTATAACGGCAGCAGTAAGAGATTAAAAGCGCTTGCCTCCCTTTTCCCTCACGGCGAGTATGACGGCAAAAGCTGCGGCATGGGCTTTAGTGACAGTATATCCGGTAAAATGACCTGTGCGCTCACCGTTTTGGAGCTTTCAGACGGTATGCTCACAGGCGGTGTCGATATACGCTACCCTATCGACAAAACACTTGAAGAGATAACATCACTTATCACTTCAGCACTTGAAAAAGCAGGCTTTGCAGCCTTGCTCGAAGAGGGTATGCAGCCGCACTATGTAGACGAGAACAGCGACTTTATTCAGACGCTCCTTAAAGTCTATGAGTCCGTCAGCGGCGAAAAGGGCAGATGTATCGCCGAGGGCGGTGTAACATATGTCCATAGAACAGAAGGCGGCGTGGCTTTCGGCGCAGAGTTCGAGTGGGAGAATAATAATATGCACGGCGCCGACGAGCATATAAGCGAAAAGACCTTCGAGATAAACTTCAATATGTACGCAAACGCCATAGCCGAGCTTTGTAAATAAGGTGCCCTTTGACCTCATCGCCGTGCATTCACAGCCGTCATTCCAGAGCATACGAGAATACCTGATATGATGTACCGAATGTCAAACGCTTCCCCGAGGAACACACAGCAAAGCACTACGCTCATAAGCGGTATCAGCGAATTGCATATCGCTATGCGGCTCACAGGGTTGCAGGTAAGCAGCTTGTTGTAGATCCCGAACGCCGCTGCCGATATGGATACAAGAGCAAGAATTATCACAGCACCCTTTGGGGTCAGTACCGTGAGCCTTCCGCCGGGCAGCACCCCTGCCAGTGCAAGTGCTGCACCGCCTGTGAGCATACTTATCCCGGTGGCGGTGTAGGGCGATGTTCCGCTCAGCGCTTTTCTGGTGTAAAGCCCCCCTGCTGCTGATGATACCACACTTAAAAGCATCACCCCGTCCCCCGAAAAAGTAAACCTTCCCGATCCAGAGCCTGCATTTATCACCACTATCCCGGCAATGCCGAGAATGCACCCGAGTATCGTCATGGTATCGAACCTGTCATCTGTAAAAAAGGCGCACGACAGCGTGATAAGTATAAACGTGGACATCGCTTCTATTATGGAAGCCCTTGAACCGGTGGAGTTGCTCAGGCCTATGTAAAAGCACATATAATGTACCCCTGTGTTTATAAGCCCGAAAAGGACTGTGTGCAGCATTTTCCCCGGGCTTTCGGGGGCGAGCCTTTCACCCTTTTTCATGGCAAATAAACACACAGCCGCCCCTGCAAGAAAGAACCTCACCCCTGCAAACAGCATTTTAGCGGCGGTGTCGTCCTCCGCTATCGCATATTCCGCCATTCCGACCTTTATCAGCGGGAACGCCGCCGACCACATAAGCGTGCATAAAAGCCCGAGTGCCACAGCGCTCCTGCCTGTGAATATGCTCCCCTTGTCCTTCATAAGACCCTCCAAAAAATAAGCGGCCGGAAACCGACCGCTTTTGTTGTTTTGTAAATGTTAGACTTACTTCATAGCCTCTTCCACAGCAACTGCGCAAGCAACAGTAGCACCGACCATCGGGTTGTTGCCCATGCAATGTCAAAAAAATTTACCGTTACAAGAAACGACTTACAATGACGAGAAAAGCCCGTAACTACGCCATTGTAACGCATTGTCTAAAATTTATCAAAATCTATTTTGACGGCGCTTTACTCACAAAAATTTATTTTTGGGTGACAAATGGGTGACAAAAATGCTTGACTTTTTCGGGTGTGGCGCGCTATAATAAATGAGGGTGATCTTATGGCAGATATCAACGCTCGCAAGCGTGGAAAGAAATGGGAATACTACTTTGAGATAGCCAAGATGGACGGCAAGAGAAAGCGTATCAGCAAGGGCAGTTTCAACACAAAGGCTGAAGCGGTCAGCGAGGGTGTCAAGGCTATGCACGAATACCAGACCGCAGGCACAGTGAACACGCCTTCCGAGCTTTCCATGCACGACTACCTCAATTATTGGATTGAGATGTACTGTATCCCGAATCTGAAACCAACGACTGTTGCTAACTATAAAAAGTATATCAGGCTTCATATATCTCCGAAGATCGGCAAGTACCGTCTTGCTACGATCACGGCGGAACAGCTCCAGAAGCTGATCAACGATATGGTCGCTAACGGTTACAGCAAGAATACCGTCATCGGCATCAAGGGTGTGCTGTCAAGCAGTCTGAACTATGCCGTACAGCCGCTTCACTATCTGAAAACCTCGCCTATGGCGTATGTGAAGATACCCAAAGGCTCACGCACCAATTACCGTTCGTCACAGTACAAGCGTGAGGTCATCGAAAAGGATATTATCGACGAGATATTTGTGCGTTTTCCGAAAGGCAGTTCCACCTTTCTTCCGCTGATGTTCGCTTATCACTGCGGTATGCGTCTTGGTGAAGCCTTTGCGATCACATGGGATAACGTGAACTTCGCTGACAGGACAGTCACGATCAACAAACAGCTTCAATGGGATTTAGAGAAGAAGTTTTGGTATCTGACTCCACCGAAGTACAATTCAAGCAGGACTATTGATTTAGACGGCACTATGGTGGAGCTTCTGCAAGAAATGCAGGAAAAACAGATACGGGCAAAGGAATACTACGCCGATGAATACTCACTGATATACTACGATGAGGAACTCGGCATCAACGAAAGCACAGGCAACGTGATAGATTTTGTAAACGTATATGAAAACGGCGGCTTCATTCAGCCGAGAACGATACAGCATACAAGTCAGGTTATACACAAGTTCTATCCTGTGTTCACATTCCACTCCCTGCGCCATACACACTGCACCCGTCTGCTCGAAGCTGGGCTTCCTATTAAATATGTGCAGGAGAGATTAGGTCACAAAAACATCAGCGTTACAATGGACATTTACAATCATCTGACTCAGAGCCAGGCAGAACTGAGCAAGAGAGCGCTGGAAGATGTGTTCAAATAAACATAAAAGAGGATAGCACCTTTTCATGATGCTATCCTCAGTTTTTATGCTGTGGCGGTGAGTTTCTCCACATTCTTCGGGTCGGAAAGATCATAGCCCTCGTATTCGGACAGAAACTTCATCAGAGCTTCGTGCCGAACCTTATATGAGCCCAGCTTCAGCACAGGCAGCAGCCCCGTATTGATGAGCTGATAAACATAGGACGGATTTGTGTGAAGTATCTGCGATACCTCTTTGACTGTGTAAAGAACTTTCTCCATTCTTTTTCCTCCTTTATTTTTCGGAACATAAACAACTTGATAAAATAGCGTGTTCCCGTGTAAACAACGAAAATACGCTGTTTTGAGCGTGTACCTATGCCGTGTAAAGTGTCTGACAGCGTGTGTGCTACACGCCATTTCTGCGGTCACACGCCTGACCTACACGGCAGAAAGCTCGCAGTTACGGGCTTTACACGCCTACACGCCTTAATAACCACTCTACTTAAACTTTAACGCAATGCCCTTGAATCCACGGACATGACTGCTCCCACTCGGAATATTGAGGTCATACCTGATATGATACGCCGCTTCATTCTGCCTGAGCCATGATACAAAAGTTTCACGTTTCAGGGCTGTGAGGGCGTTGTCCTCGCACCAATGGTAGTAACTGTCATACAGTGCCGATGAAGCGACCCGCAAATTCTCCCCATACTGCACCCTGTCAGTATCTTCCAGAAATTCGGTAATATTGCAGTTGTCCTGCATCGTTTCCATGACGTTCTGTCTTGCCCTCTCGGAGATAGTAAAGCGGTAATTGTTGGCAAGCAGTCGGAGCAGACCGTCATACATCCAGCAGAAGATCTTCTCTTTCTCAGCGATGAACTTCTCGGCGATATAGGGGTCAATAATACGCCTTTCGGGCGGCGGCAGGGTGGTGAGGATGATCATTCGCCTTGAAAAGCCCTTGCTCTTGTCATAGAGCGTTTTCGGACTGCCGTTGCCGAAGCACAATAGCCTTGTGTAAAGCAAAGCCTGTTCCGACTGCTTGCCTTTCGCTTCAACATCTATCGGCGTTTCGGCTGTCACAAGGTTTTTGATATATCCCGTGGACGAGAGCGCCTGCATCTGCATATCATCGTCCACCATCAGCAGACGGTCTTTGAGATTGTAGCGGAAAAAGCGGTCGTTCTCGATGCGGTGGACATTCCCCGTCAGCATATTGTTCATGAATATCTCACGGAGAACGATACCAATGCGAGATTTTCCCTCACCGCCCTGACCTATGAGGAACATCATCTTCTGCCCTTTTGTGGAGGGTATCATCAGATAGCCGAGATACTCCTGCAAAGTGACCACATCTTCCGGTGTAAGCAGTTCCAACAGAAACGTCATGAACTGTTTGGGATAATAAGCACCGTTTCGGATATTCGGGTCGTAACAGATGTTCAGGCGGTTGGTGCAGAACTCCTTTCGTGGATAAAAGTTACCATTCAGGTCGAGCTTTCCGTTCTGAACGTGGATAAAGTTCAGGTCGGGGTTAAGCGGCGCACTGTATGTATAGAGCCTGAGAGCGTCCATGAGCTGCAACACTTTCTTTGACAGTCCTATCCATACGCCCTGACGGAGCATACGATAAACCTCCGCCCCGAGAGCATTCTCGTCAACCAGTCCGTCATAGTCGAAGAACCGTCCGCCGATGCACTTCATGGGGTGCTTCTGCGTGAACAGCTTGCAGAATTTCAGCTCATTGACAGTAGTCTTGTCAAGCATCCAGTCGGGAAGCTCACGTTCCTGCTTTTTCTTTTCAGGTGGTGCTTTGGCAGCCGTATTCTCTTTGGCAGAATCGCTATTCTCCCCATTCTTCGACACATCGTTTGTATTCTCGTTCAATCCTGTCTACCTCCAGTTTAACTTCTGCCTGTTGCTCCTTGTCGAAACGGTTGAACGCTTCAAGCATATACTCCGCATAGCCGATATTCTGCAAAGCGTACACGAAACGCCTGTCCGTTTCCTCATCGGGAGAAGTCGGCGCATAGCGCATTTTGTACTTGTCCAGCAAGGTAAAGTACCTCAGCAGAACATCATACATATGCTCCACCCTTGCTTTCTCTGCCTTACGCTCGGCGATCTTCCTGCGCCGTCTGTTGACTTTCTCCATATCGGGTGGCTTGTCCACGTCCAGACCAAGTGCGAAATCGCTGTTGAGCTGCTTCACGGCTTCGATCGGTTTCAGCCCGAAAAGCTCCTGCACCAGCCTGATCACATCGCCGTGCGCCTGACAGCCGAAGCAATAATAGTGATCTTCATAGAGCTTGCAGGACGGGTGACGCTCCCTGTGGAACGGGCAGAGCGCCATGTTTCCTCGGTATACCTCTACACCGTAAGTGCGAGCTGCCGTCGGCACATCGACAAGCTCTTTTATATCGTCGAAAATAGTCATTTCGTGACCTCCTGATACTTGAATTTGATATAGCCTTGTGCTATAATGATATTGGAATATTATTGAAAGGGGCTGCCGTATGAACTGTGATATCAAAACCGTGATCGCCATTCTGTATAAACAGCTCGTATCATCGTCTGTGGGCACCTATCAGGCATTGGTGGATATGCTGTTCAAGTCCTATTTTAACGATCCGACCAGTCCGGAATATGACCGTTCAGAACCGTCAAAGCTGAATAAAGGCACTCGCACCTTATCCTCTAATATCACGGATTTTTATGTGCGAAAGGATAAGTCTGTACTGCTCGGTGATATTAAAGGTATGCTGAAATATATCCTCGACAAGCCGCAGCTCCACGTTTCGTTCTTTGACCTTATCATCAATGATCCGCTGATATCAAAGCCCTATAAAAAGCAGTTTGCTTTGAATAATACCCGTGAATACTCCGATGATGAGCATCTTGCGGAAGTGTTCTATACTGCCGTGACCATTGCCGCATACCGTCCTTATTATAAGGTTGATAAGAACTGGTATGCGGACTACTACTATGATCCGAACAGCAATTCGGACGGTCTGTTTTCAAAAGCCAAACCCCAAGCACCGCCAAAATATTTTACCGGACGTGAAAAGGAACTTGACGAGCTGCACGCATTGATGCAGTCCGATGGTAAAGTGTTTCTGACTGGCGTTGCAGGTGTCGGCAAGAGCGAGCTTGTCCGCAAATATGCTCAGGAATATAAATCAGAATATGCCCATATCGGATATTATAATTACAATGAATATCGTAACGGCATAGCCGATATTATTGCGAATGTTCTGCCGAATATGGCATTTATCCGCAGTGACATTGAAGCTCTCTATGAAGAAAACCTTGAACTGCTTTCGGCATTTGGGAAAAATCTCCTGCTTATCATCGACAACTATAATGTCCCTGCCGATCGTGACTCCAACCTGCCTGACCTTCTTGAATTGGAATGTGATGTTATTTTCATTTCCTATTCTCACTATGACGATGATTTTACTGTATATGACCTGACAGAGTTCAGGACATTCCGTGAATCGTATGATCTGATAAAGCAGTTTTACCCGTTTGATGAGAATGATCCTGATGTAAAATTCAAAATGCACCGTCTTGCGTTAATAACAGATAAATATCCGTTTTCATTAGAGCTGTGTGCCCGTTCCATGAAAAGAGGAACCGACACACCCGATACCTGTGCAGATGCCCTTGTAGGAGGAATCAAGAATATGAAAGCAAGAATCCCTGCTAATAAAGACCGTAAGCCTAAGACCGACACACACTATCGTCACATTGAAAGCCTGTTCAGAAAGGCAGACCTCACTGTTACCGATAAATACGTTCTGTCATATATGCGTTTCATGCCCGAATCGGGTGTTCCGAAAATGTTGTTTCAGAAATTGACAAGGCTTATTGATTTCACAGAGATAGACAAGCTGATTGACCTCGGCTTTATCCATAATAACTCTGACGGTACGATCTCCATATCCTCTATTGTACGCAAGCTCGTTGAAGCCGATTATAAGATCAACCCCGAAGAAATGCTTGCGTTCGGTGAGACTTTGTTCTCTACGGATACAAGCGAAGCTCCCAAAGAAGTACTTGCTGAGATTGCTGATAGAATTTCACCCTTGAAATATCTAACGATGATCGAAAGTGATGTTTTTGTTGCATATCATCTGCTGTTTCAGTTTTACTTCAAGATCGAAAGCAATTTCAGCACAGATATGGCTATGAGCTGCTTGGCTATGAACTATAACAAGAACATTTTCAAACACCGCCTGCTGTACCAGGCAGACAAGGCTCAGTTTTTTGAGCGTTTCAAGGACAGCGAAAACTTTGATCTTATCAAGCAGACTCTTGAAAA
>JAFUYP010000033.1 GCA_017470535.1 Ruminococcus sp.
GGCAAAAAAAGAACAGCCGCTTTAGCGGCTGCCCGTGAATGTAATGCGGTGCTAAACTTTCGGTACCCCTTGAGGGGTCAAGCCAGTAATAGCCCCTTTTAGGGGCAGAGCAAACCACCACTTTAGTGGTGGTTGTGATTAATAATCCTTATTTCCGGAGTGATGTAAATGAAAAAAGCCGTTATCGGTATACTTGCCCATGTTGACTCGGGCAAGACCACACTTTCAGAGGCTATACTATACAAAAGCGGCGTTATACGAAAACTGGGACGAGTTGACCACAAGGACGCTTTTTTAGATAACGACCCTATCGAGAGGGACAGGGGGATAACCATACTCTCAAAGCAGGCTGTTTTTGAGTGGAAGGACAGCTCATTTACGCTGGTGGACACACCGGGACACGTCGATTTTTCAGGCGAGACAGAGAGGGCGTTATCTGTTGTCGATGCGGCAGTGCTTGTGGTAAGTGCCGTTGACGGCGTACAGAGCCACACACAGACGCTTTGGCGGCTGCTGAAAAGATACCGTGTGCCGACTTTCATATTTATCAACAAATGCGATATGCCGGGGGCGGACAAGCAGTTTGCTCTGCGCTCGGCACAGGGTAAGCTCGGGGCTTGCTGCGTTGATCTGTCGGTAGACAGAGAGGAGCTTTTTGAGGGACTGTCGCTTTTAAGTGAGAATCTTATGGAGGAGTATCTTGAAAGCGGCGAAATAACAAATGACAGTATAAAAGAAGCTATAAAGCACCGTGATGTCGTGCCGTGCTTTTACGGCTCAGCACTGAAAATAGAGGGCATAGAAAAGCTGCTCGACGGGCTTGATGAATATGTGACAGTAAGAAAGCCGACTGACAGGTTCTCAGCGCTCGTTTACAAAATATCCGAGGACAAGACCGGTGCGAGGCTTACTCACATAAAGATAACAGGCGGCAGTCTGTCGCTGCGTGACGAGATATGCTACCGTGACAAAGAGGGCGAAGAACACACTGAAAAGATAAGCAGGATCAGGATATACAACGGCGAAAAATTCACAAATGCCGACAAGGCGGTTCAGGGCGAGATATGCGCTGTACCTGGTCTTATGGGTTGCTATGCAGGTCAGGCGCTGGGTGACGGCGCGGACGCCAAAGCTCCTGTGCTTGAACCGGTGCTTTCATACTGCGTCACACCGCCCGAGGGTGTGGACGAGCATACGCTTTTAAAGGCGCTCAAGGTCCTCGAGGACGAAGACCCGTCGCTCGGTGCCGGGTATGACGAGCAGTCAAGAGAGGTGTATGTTTCGCTAATGGGCGAGGTGCAGCTTGAAGTTTTAAAGCGAAGGCTTAGTGAGCGCTTTGACATTGATGCGGTTTTCGGAGAGGGCAGGATAGCGTATCGTGAAACGATAGAGAGCGTATGCGAGGGTGCAGGGCATTTTGAACCGCTCAGGCATTATGCTGAGGTGCATCTGCGCCTGACACCGCTGCCGAGGGGGAGCGGTCTGGAATTTGACAGCGAGTGCAGCGAGGACAGTCTTGCAAGAAACTGGCAGCGTCTGATACTGACTCATCTTAAAGAAAAGCTGCACCGTGGTGTGCTTACCGGCTCTCCGATAACAGACATGAAAATAACGCTCACCGCAGGAAAAGCTCATTTAAAGCACACAGAGGGCGGAGATTTCAGGCAGGCGACTTACAGGGCGGTAAGGCAGGGGCTTATGTATTCAAAGAGCGTACTGTTAGAGCCGTTTTATTCTTTCAGGCTGGAGGTGCCGTCGGCTTTCACAGGCAGGGCGCTGACAGATCTTGACAGGATAGGGGCAAGCATCTCCGCTCCGGTGACTGAAAGCGAGGAAACACTCATCACAGGGAGAGCGCCTGTGTCTAAGCTCAGGTTCTATCACACGGACGTCGCCGCTTACACAAAAGGTCTTGGCAGGCTTACCGTTGAGAGCGACGGCTACGACATTTGCTGTGATGCAGATGATGTGATACAAAAGCTCGGGTACGACCCGGAAAAGGATCTTCACAACTCTGCGGATTCGGTGTTCTGCTCACATGGCGCAGGGCATACAGTACCATGGAATGAGGCAAATGAGCTTATGCACATAAGCCCGACACCGCAGAAGGAGCTTGATGATCGGCGTGCGCAGGCTGTAATGGAGAGGGCGTATTCATACGCTCAGCGTGCGGCGACCGATGACGAGCTTATGAAGATATTTGAGCGCACCTACGGAAAGATACAGCGCAAAAAGCCTGAAGCTATGCACACAAGAAAAGACCCTCCGAAGCCGAAGACCAATGCCGCTCCGGTCAAGACAGGTCCGCTTTACATACTGGTGGACGGGTATAACATAATCTTTGACTGGAAGGAGCTTAAAGCGCTTGCTGACAAGAGCCTTGACCTTGCGAGGGCAGAGCTTATAAACAGGCTTGCGAATTTCCGTGGCTTTATGGGGTGCGAGCTGATACTGGTGTTTGATGCGTACAGGGTCAGGGGCGAGCATCGTGATGTGGAAACGGTAAGCGGAATAAGTGTAGTCTACACCAAAGAAGCAGAGACTGCCGACACCTACATAGAACGCACCGCTCACAAGCTGTCAAAGGAGCATCGTGTAAGAGTGGCGACATCTGACAGATTGGAGCAGGTGATAATCTTAGGCGGTGGTGCTATGAGGGTATCAGCAAGCGAGTTCCACCTTGAAGTTGAAGCGGCAGAAAAGGCGGTCAGAGAGATAATAGAAGGATGATAAGTGTACAAAAAAAGACCCGATTCGTATTGAACGGGTCTTTGATATTCACAATTGTTTTACTAACCACGGGATAAAGTAGGACACTATACACATTATAGCTGTTGCAAGCAGCAGTCCTAAGAATATCGGGGGGACTGCTTTTTTGGGCTTTATATCGAGCAGGACGGCTATCAGTGAACCTGTCCACGCACCTGTTCCCGGCAATGGTATGCCGACAAAAAGCAAAAGCCCGACAAATTCGTATTTTTGTATCTTATCGGATTTTTCAAGGGATTTTTTTTCTAACCTCTCAACTATCCCTTTGAAAGCCTTTCTCTTTTTCATCCAGTCAAATATAGGACGTATAAACATCATTATAAAAGGTATGGGGATAATATTTCCTATAATACATATAGGTATCGCCTTTGCTATGTTTATCCCTAAAAGCGATGCGGCGACTATACCGCCACGCAGTTCAAGTATGGGTACCATCGAGATAACGAATACTATAAGCTCTTTTGGCAGCCCGTCAAGTGTTTCTGTGAAAAAATTAATAAGCGTATCAGTCATTTATCTGTTGCCTTTCCTCGTTCTCCTGTTCTGGTGTTTGTGTCTGTATCTCCTGCGGCTCAGGGTCTTGCTCCGTCTGCTTTGGTGTGCAGCAAAGCTCTATCAGATGTTCGAGCTTTGCAAGGTTTTTCTCATCGGTACTTGTGCAGGCGTAGTATGCAGCCTCTTTTGAAAGCGCCTTTGCATCGTTATATTTGCCCTCTTTAAGGGCGCAAAGCGCTAAATACATATCGCACGAGCAGATGCTCCTGTCGCTGTCGTCCTCCGCTTTTGACTGGAGAAGAAAGCCCTTGGCCTTGCCGTAATTGCCCTTTGAGTATTCATAAACGCCGAGCGTATGAAGAAGCGACGGCACAGGGTCCTTGAAATAAGGCTCTGCCTCGTTATAGACCTTATCGGCGTTATCACTGTCGCCCTTTAAAAGATATGTATACAGATAAGCATTGAAATATTCCTGCTGAAGTTCCTCGGGAAGATCTGCAAAGCTGATCTTTGCAAGTGTTTCAAGCGATCTGTCATAGCGTTCATTATCCGTATAGAATGCCGATAGTATAAGACGGTAGGTGTTTTTCTTGTTGATGTTTCCTGTCTTTTTTATAAGACCGTCCATTATCTCAAACGCTTTATCACATTCGGCAGCACTTTCTGAGAGCTTTGTCGCATGGCTGACAGGAGCTGTTCGTATCACGCTGTACAAGACCCTTATGACGGCGACGGTAAATGCGCCTATGGCAGACGCTGTGCGGAGTATTTTAAGGCATTTGTCAGCATCGGGCTTATTGTCTGAAAACACCCATATGATGACCATTGTGAAAAAACCGAGTATTATGCCTATACATATACACAGTATCAGGTTTTTGAAAATGGAGAATATCCTGCCCATGCTCTCACCGCCTTTACCATAATAGAATATCACATTTTGATAAAAAAGTCAATGATAAGAAAGTGTGGTGCATACTTTTCGTCAAAATCAATGTAAGTATTGACTTTTGATAAATAATTTGATATAATATGTAAGGATATTTCTGCTTTCAGGAAAGGAAAGGATATAATGAAAAAGCTGCTTTTTGTTTATAATCCCCATGCAGGCAAGGGTATGATCAAGAATCATCTTTTTAATATAATCGACATATTTACCAAAAACGGATATGAGGTAACTGCATATCCTACCCAGGCGCCCCGTGACGGGTACGAGAAGATCAAAAATGATGCTGCGTTATATGATATAGTAGTAGCGTCCGGCGGTGACGGCACGTTGTCAGAGGCTATCAGCGGTCTTATGAATTATGATGTCAAGATCCCGCTCGGCTATATCCCGGCAGGCTCTACGAATGATTTTGCGTCAAGTATGTCTATCAGCCGCAAAATGGTAGATGCTGCCGAGGAGATAATGGACGGCGTGTTCTTTGATTATGACATCGGTGAATTCAACGGCAGGAACTTTGTATATGTTGCGGCGTTCGGTGCGTTTACCGATGTATCCTACCAGACACCGCAGTGGTCAAAGAATATGCTCGGTCATGCGGCGTATCTGCTTGAATGTGTCAGAAGGCTGCCGAAGATAACGGGCATAAAGTGCAGAGTAGAGCATGACGAACAAGTGATAGAGGATACATTCGTCTACGGAATGGTATCAAATACTGTTTCCGTGGGTGGCATGAGAAAGCTGATAGAGGACGGCGTATGCTTTGATGACGGTCTGTTTGAGATAACGCTCATCAGGATGCCTACAAATCCGATACAGCTTTCAAATACTATCACAGAGGCTATGCTTGACAAGTTCAATGAAAAGAATATCGTCACCTTCAAGACCTCAAAGGTGACGTTCACATCTGATAATGAGATTGCATGGACGCTTGACGGTGAGGCAGGCGGCTCTTACAAGAAGGTCGAGATAAAGAATTTAAAGCAGGCGGTAAGGTTCATAGTAAAGCCTGACTCCAAGACGGCGGAGCAGGACGCTCTTCTCGGCAGGGTCGAAAACACCATTGCCGACAAGGAAGAGGTGAACTGGGAGACCTTATTTGAAGACCAGGAATACGTCGATCTTTAAGGCAACACCGCACGACCCGCGGCTAACGCCTCTGCACATCATCTGCTTGCCAGCTTTCCGTCATATTACCTAATTCTCCTTGACTTGCGTCAGCAAGCCTGCGTCGAACTTAGGCAATCTGACGAAAATCCGGACGGCGCATCTGACACACAATGGTCGTGCGGTGTTGCCTTAAAAGTTATATAAAGCAGTACAAAAAAACGTACTGCTTTATTTTTTTATCCTTTGCAGCTCTATGCCTTTAAAATAAAATTTCAGAATATCCTTGTAAGTGCGGTGCAGCTTTGCCATTTCGTTAGCGCCGTTCTGGCTCATACCTACAAGATGACCGCAGCCGGAGACTGTAAAGGTAAATGTATCTCCTTCGTGGGTGAACTTGAATGCAGGGCTGCGAAGGTCAAGCATTTTCATAAAGTCATAGCCGCTCACCTGCTGCTTTTCGTCGCCTATGCCTATGCTGAGGACCGTGCCGCCACGGGAGGTCTCGCTGATGTCGAGCCAGCTTTCAGCCTTGCCTGAGAATTTCATGTCGGGGTAGTATTCAAGCAGCTTATCTTTAAGCTCGCTGTCGCTGATAAGGTATTTCTTTGAAAAGTCCGGGCTTGAAGGGTCTGTCTCACTCTCTACACTGACAAGGTAGGGAATGTCGATGCCCCATGCGTTTTGGGCGCTTTCTGTAAAACCTGATGATATTCCGTGGAATGCTGATATTATCGGCATATCGTCATAGACTGCGACTTCGCCGAGCACAGCCTGCACGGCTGAGCGTATTTTTTTCTTCGCATCAAGTGCGTCATCGCCGTAGAGGGCATTTATTTCTTCATCTGTGCAGTAGGGCTGGTATACCGATTCGTCACGGCTCATATCAGCACCGAGCAGGCTGTCGGTAGGCTGCTCTTTTTCGCTGATGCGTCGTGAGATGATATAGGTCTGTGCAAGCACTGCCTGAGCTTTGAGGGCTTCTTCTTCAAAGCTATAAGGCATTTGTGCTGCGACTGCGCCGACTACATAGTCCTCAAATGGTATCTCGATAGTGCTTCCTGCCTCAGAGTCAAGTATTTTTACTGTCTCAGGGTATTCGATATTTGTTATGATCTCGGTCTGCTGCTGTGTTGATGACTCCTTGCCTGTGAGCAGTGTTATCATTGGTATCAGCATGATAAACAGCAGGAATATCATTACTATCTGTATGTATTTTTTCATTCCGACCACTCCTTTGGTAAATAATATGTCCGCATAGGCTTGTTTATTCACGAAAAATTAGTTTTTACAAGATTGATCTCGAGAAGCAAGAAGCAAGGGCAACACCGCACGACCATTGTGTGTCAGATGCGCCGTCCGAATTTTCGTCAGAATGCCCATTTTTGCCGCAGTTTTACTGGCGTAAGACAAGGTAAAATTGGGTATTATGACGGAAATCCGGCAAGCAGATGGCACAC
>JAFUYP010000034.1 GCA_017470535.1 Ruminococcus sp.
GGTCTTTGCCGTACAGAGCATATGTTCTTTGAAGCTGACAGGATCGCTGCATTCAGAGAGATGATCTGCTCCGATACAGTTGAGCAGAGAGAGGCTGCACTTGCTAAGATCGAGCCTATGCAGCAGAGCGACTTTGAGGCTCTCTATGAGGCACTTGAAGGCAACCCTGTAACTATCAGATTCCTCGATCCTCCGCTCCATGAGTTCGTTCCTACTGAAGAGGCTGACATAAAGGCACTCGCAGATGCACAGGGCAAGAGCGTTGAAGAGATCAAGGCACTTATCGACTCACTCCACGAGTTCAACCCGATGATGGGTCATCGTGGCTGCCGTCTTGCTGTTACATATCCTGAAATAGCTAAGATGCAGACAGCTGCTGTTATCAAGGCTGCTATCAACGTCCAGAAGAAGCACGCTGACTGGAACGTTAAGCCTGAGATAATGATCCCGCTGGTAGGCGACGTTAAGGAGCTTAAATTCGTTAAGAAGGTAGTTGTTGAAACTGCTGACGCTGTTATAGCTGAGGCCGGCGCTGACCTTAAATATGAAGTTGGTACAATGATCGAGATCCCGAGAGCTGCTCTTACAGCTGACGAGATCGCTGCTAACGCAGACTTCTTCTGCTTCGGTACAAACGACCTTACACAGATGACATATGGCTTCTCAAGAGATGACGCTGGTAAGTTCCTGAGCGCATACTATGACAAGAAGATCTTCGAGAATGATCCGTTTGCTAAGCTCGACCAGACAGGTGTCGGCAAGCTCATGGAAATGGCTATCAAGCTCGGTAAGCCTGTAAATCCCGCACTCCACTGCGGTATCTGCGGCGAGCACGGCGGCGACCCGACATCAGTTGAGTTCTGCCACAAGATCGGTCTTGACTATGTATCATGCTCACCGTTCAGAGTTCCGATAGCAAGACTTGCTGCTGCTCAGGCTGCTATCGCAGAGCAGAACTGATCTTGAATATTTGATATCATAAAATAGCAAAGGGCAATGTCCTCCATTCAGGAAGGCATTGCCTTTTTTATATGTTTGATTTTTTATATTTTTTATCATTATCCGTTGTTTTGAATATGATCTCTTTGCATAATAAACGATCATCACAGTTTATCAATTGACAACGTCAATAGTTTTAAGCCCTGAGAGGGCTTTTTTTCGTTATATTGTACTAATGGCTTCATCTCTGTATGGATAATATTACCAAAAAAGTGTTAAGTGTAAAAAAATGATATATTTTAATATGTTTTTGATATATCTTTTTACTAAATTGATGTACAATGTAATCGTTCACAAAGGTAATCCCTGAACGTCAGGGAAATTCAAAATAATTGGAGGAAAAAACCATGAAATTAAGGAAGATCTTTGCCGGCATGGCAGCAGCAACTATTGCTATGACAATGACACTCAGTGCATCAGCGGCTACAAACCTGTTTGACATTGTTCACCCGGACGAAACCAATGAGGAAATAAACAAGGCATACTACGGAATAGGTGCTATGGGCTTCTTTATGAACCAGACATGGAAGTGGAACCAGAGCGAATGGTTCGGTATCAACGATGAGGGCGTTATTCAGGTAGAGTTCTCTATCGGCGCACCTATGGCTGACACAACAATGTCCGGCAAGGGTACACTGGGCGACATGGGTATCATGCTTCTCAATCTCCCCGAGGACAACTATCCATATGACATCGAGATAACAGATGCTAAGTTCGTTGCTGAAGACGGTACAGAGACAGTATTTGAAAGTGTAAACAGCATCAAAGAGGCTACTCTTGATCCCGAAGGCGGTTTCAGAGTTCATATCCGTCCTCTTGATGAAGTAGATGAAAAGACAGGCGAAGTTACGAAGAAGGCTTGCCCTGAGGTCGAAGGCTGGGATAAGGAAGGCGCATTCAACGGAGGCGTTCTTTCAATGACACTTAACCTTAATCCTGCCGGCACAGCAGAAGACAGCGGCGATTCAGGATCTGAGGGTGACGGCGAATCCACAACTGACGAAAGCACAGACGAGAACTCAGATACCAGCGATGAAAGCACTGACGAGGAAAGCTCGGAAGATGCAGGTTCCGAAGATGAAGAGTCCGAAGCTGACGGCGATGAGGAAAGCGTAGAGGACGAGAACAGCGAAGAAGACGAAGACAGCGACGACGGCGACAGCAGCTCTGATGACGGCAAGAAGTCCGGCGGCGACAGCAAGGACGACAAGTCTTCCGGCGGTTCAACAGCAGGCTCCGCCAGCACAGGCAGCGGCTCAACAGGCTCAGGCTCCGGTAATGCAGGCGGCAGCAACGGCGGCAGCTCTGACGCAAATGCAAAGCAGGAAAATTCTCAGACCGGCGCAGCTTCAAATATTATCCTTGCAGCACTTGCACTTGCCGGCACAGGTATGGTAGCAACAAAGAAGAGAAAATGATCCCAAGGGAGGCAACTTATCTATGAAAGCGATTAAAAAAGCAGCAGCACTTGCAGCAGCATTATCCTGCGCACTTAGTGTTGCAGCGTGCGGCAATACATCATCATCAGAATCATCAATGCCCGAAAAGGTGCTGAAAGAAGATCAGCAGCAGATAGTTGACCGTCTTTCTGACAGTATAAAAGAACCCAGAAAGCTCGATAACACTACAATAAAATGGTTCTCTCACTGGGACATCAATCCTACCGAGAGCGAAGATAAGGATATAGGCGTAGATCTTGCACTTTTCAAGAAGAAGTATAACGGTAAGATCGAATGGATGCAGACCACATGGGAGAATTACTTCGATGACCTTGCCAAGAATGTTATGGCTAATTCATCGCCTGACTTTATAGGCGCAGACGATATGAACGTATTCCCTAAGTGTGCTATAAAGGATATGGTCGAGCCGATAGACGACTATATAGACTTTTCGACACCTCTGTGGTCGGATATGAAGACTGCATCTGATAAGTTCATATTCGGCGGAAAGCACTATGTTGCAGTTGTAAGAGTTGACCCCAGCTATATTTGGATCTATAATAAGAAGGTCATCGACGACATAGGCTTCGATCAGCCGGCTGACCTGTGGAAGGATGGCAAGTGGAACTGGGATACTATGTGCGATATGTGCATAGAGTTCACAGATGCTGAGGCTGATAAGTATGCACTTGACGGCTGGTACTATGAGAATGCACTTCTTGAATCTACCGGCTTGCCGCTGATAGATATGAAGGACGGTAAGATCGTTAATAACATCAAGGCTCCCGAGCTTGCAAAGGCTGAAGATATGATGTACGATCTCCAGAAGAACCAGGTCGTTTATCCTAAGGACCAGCACGACTGGAAGGTAAGAGGCGACGTATTCGGTGACGGTCTTGCATCAGGACTTACACTGTTCTATCCGATAGGCTTCTGGGGCATTGAGAATGCACCTTCAAGCACAGCTCCTTACGGTAATATCGCAGATGACGAGGTAATGTTCGTTCCTGTACCTTGCGCTAAGGACAGCGACAAGCAGTATATACCTTCAAGAGTACACGCATTCTGCCTTGCTAAGGGTGCTAAGAACCCCGAAGGCGTTGCAGCATGGCTCGACTGCACAAGGTATGCAGAAACAGACGAAGCAGCTCATCAGATCACACTTGACCAGCTCGCAGATGACTACGGCTGGACTCAGGAAATGCTCGATATGAGAGATGAGATCTACAAGATGGCAGCCGAAGCCCCTGTATTTGAATTTGCACAGGGCATCTCACAGGATATTTCAAACCTTACAGATAATATCATCAAGGGCACAATGAATCCTGCTGGTACAAGCACATGGACTCAGCTTGTTGAGGAAAACGAAAAGGCACTTGATTACTACATCGAGAAGGAACAGAACTCGATCAAGTGATAAGCCCACCATTATTCAGCTTTTAAGTTATCTTCATATAGCTTCCTTCAATTAATGCCGATATAGGCAAAGCGGACCGCACAGTATGCTTTTAAAGTATGCTGTGCGGTATCGTTTATTTTTTCCTGCCTGTGTAGTAGCTTATCTCAGCGTATATAGCCGGTATGATGACTGATGCGACCATTATTATAAATGCGGGTATGTAGAGCTTTAATAGGGTAAGTGCAAGTGCTACGACTCCTGACAGTGTTACGCATACTCCTGCGATCCTGTGAGTCCTGTACCACAGCTCCTCGCTTTTGAGCGTGTGCGGCGTGCGGATGCCTATTATCCAGTTTTTGCGTATCTTGGGCATATAGTTGCCAAGATATATCATCAGCAATGATACAATCAGGCAGACAGAGAATCCTATATCTTTAAGCATATCAAGTGCTGATAAGAATAATAACCCGAAAACTAATATTACAGCCGTAGGAAAGAATATCTGTATTATCGGTATCATTTTTCCGAGCGATTCTTTCTGCTTGACATTTCTTAAATAAACAAGACTGCCAAAAAGCACTGCTGCAAATATCAAAGGCATAACAAACACTACGAATACTTTTGATGAGTAACCGCTTTCTTTCATAGTAAAGTCATAATTCGTAGCGATCCTGTCAGGCAGCTTGTCATAAAGTATCACACCTGCTATCATGGGGATAAGACAAATAGCGACTGCTAAAAAATCATTCTTCTTCATTTTCTTCATCATAATTCTCCTCCGTATGTGAGCTGCCGGTAAACTGTGACACCCACAGCATTATTTCCTCAAACACCGATGTGTTGAGCGAATAGTATATAAAATTCTTTTCTTTGCTTTCGTAGATAAGGTCTGCCTTTTTGAGCTGTTTTAAGTGGTAGGAAACGGTCGCACCTGTCATGTCGAAATGCGATGCTATATCTCCTGCGGACAGCCTGCCCTTTTTGAGCATTGAGAGTATCTCACGCCGTACAGGGTCAGACAGAGCCTTGAATGTATCAGGGAAACCCATTTTTGTGTCCTTTCTATATGCTGCGCTTTCCTGTCTTTATCAGTGCAGATAGTATAAGCACGACCGAAAGCGCTGCTGTGATAATGATAGCTGTAAAATAGTCACTCTTTGAGAGTGAACTTTTGTAAAGTGATGTGCTGTCAGTAAGACGTACAGGCAACAGCTCAGAGAGCTTTTTATAAGCCCCTGCAAGCATCAGGATAAAATACACTGCACCAGTCCCTGCCAGCACCTGAGCGCTTGATGATGCAAATGATGAGAAAAAAGTTTCTGTACATATCATAAACACACCAAACAGCCACCAGCAGAAGGTTGAAAAGGCAATGCCGCTCACTGTACTGTTATCCCAGTAGAAGTCAGTGTAAAAGCAGGTGATCCCAAAGCACAGCCATAATCCGGCAGTCCATGTGAGCATCATGACCGTCACCTTTGCAAGCACCATACCTGTGCGTGAAAGCCCCTTTGTGATAAGAGGGATAAGCGTGCCCTTTGAGTATTCGTTAGTAAAAATACTGCAAAAAATGATAAGCATGATAATAAGTGCCATAGGCAGGTTTTTTTCAAAATTCAGCCACGAGTCAAGAGCTGTCACTTTTACATCTTTTATGATAACTCCCTGCTGATCAAGGTCGTCAGACAGCATCTCATACATTTTGGGCGTCAGCTTTGCAAGCCACGGAGCCATTATGCCGAGCAGTGTGAAAACTATCCCCAGCACCATGAGCCGCTTTGTTCTTATCATTTCACAGATCTCTTTTTTGAAAAACGGCACAATACCATTCATCTGCCGACCACCTCCAGAAACAGCTGTTCAACATCAGCCTGTATCCTTTCAAGACGTATGAGCGGTATATCATTTTCAGACAGAAATCTTAGCAGCTCGCTGCATTTTTTATCTGATGCTTTTGGTAGGATAAGTCTTCCGTCTGAGAGCTTGCTGTCAGTGAATCGCTCAGCCACCTGGTTTAAGTCCGCAGGGGAGGCGAGTACAAGCTCGATGTCACTGTCGCCCTTTAATTCGTGGATCTCTCTGGTGCTGCCCGAGAAAGCCGTTTTGCCGCCCTCTAAAAATGCCACATGATCGCATATCCTTTCAACATCTGACAGGATATGAGTCGAAAACAAAACAGAGGTCTGCTCTCTTGCAGCGCTCAGAATATCAAGTATCTCTTTTCTCCCGACAGGATCAAGGGCAGATGTCGGCTCGTCACATATAAGCAGCTTCGGACGGTTTATAAGCGCCTGAGCTATGCCGAGCCGCTGCTTCATGCCACGGGAATAGCCCTTTATGCGGTGATTTTCCTTTTCAAGCCCTACAAGTTCAAGAAGCTCGTCTATCCTGTTTTTTAGAGCCTTGCCGCTCATACCTGTTATCTCACCGCACAGCGTCAGATATTCCATAGCATTCATATAGCCGTAGAATTCAGGTACGTCAGGCAAAAAACCTATGCTGCCGCTTTGCAGCTTTTTGCCGTATGTCACCCTTTCGCCGCATACATCTATCTCACCTGCGTCGGTTTTAATAAGACCGAGAATAGCCTTCATGGTAGTGGTCTTACCTGCACCGTTCCTGCCTATAAAGCCAAACACGCAGCTCTGAGGTACACAAAAGCTCACTCCGTCAAGCACGGTCTTGCTGCCAAAACGTTTTTGTATATTTCTGACTTCAAGAATATTCATATCCTTACTCCTCGTCCCTGCCGAATATCAGATAAATCACAGGACCTACAAAATTCATACCTATCAAAACGACCGCCAGCCATAACGCTCTGCTGCCTGTCTTGTAATGATCGTGCTTTAAAATATGCACAAGAACATATACAAGCAGTGACAGCTGTACGACTACAATTGGTATCAGCATCGGAAGATACTCTTTTATCTCGTCCATTCCTGTCCCTCCGTAAAAGTATTTAGAAAATTTTCTAAATTGATTATAGCACCAATGAAGCCGTTTGTCAATAGCTATTTAGAAATTTTTCTAAATTATTTTTTTGAGCCAAAAAAACTCTTTACAATCCTGATTTGTTATGCTATAATATACATATAAAACATTAGGAGGGACAGGCTATGGGATTTTTAGGCAAGCTTTTCGGCGATGACGATATTGAGAAAAAAGCAAAGGGCTTTTTTGACGGATTGGTTAATTCAGTACAAAATAACGGACAGAACAACACACCTTCCAATGCACAGACCTATTCAACACCTGTTGATCCGGCACCTGTGCAGAGTGCAGCACCCTCGGGCGTTTCATGGGGCGAGGTCATGCCGGCTGAGGAGAATCAGTTTAGCTTCGGCGGCAGCTTTGATGAATATTTTGAAAAGATCTACCGTGAGGAATTTTCAGACTTTTCGGTAACAAAAGAGTTTCCCCAAAACAGGAATGCCTGCATTTTTACCTTTGTAAAAGACGGCAGAGCAGTCCTTAAAGTCGAGGTTATCTCTGAAAAGAGCAGCCCATATAAGATAAAGCGTGAGTGTGAGCAAATGGGTATAGGCTATACAAGATTCTACTATGACCACCACGGCTGGTGGAATACCCGCAGCTATGTTATAGAGCGCACAAGAAACGCCATTTAGGCAACACCGCACGACCATTGTGTGTCAGATGCGCCGTCCGGATTTTCGTCAGAATGCCCATTTTTGCCGCAGTTTTACTGGCGTAAGACAAGGTAAAATTGGGTATTATGACGGAAATTCGGCAAGCAGATGGCACACAAAGGCGTGAGCCGGTGGTCGTGCGGTGTTGCCTTATATAATAAACCAAAGAGAACGCTTTTGCGCCTGCGGCGGATCAGGCACATGGCATCATAAGGCTTCGCAGGCAGCGGCTATGTGTACGGTCTTGTAAATCCAAGAATTTTCTTGGATTTAATAATTTCTCTTTGTTATACCCCTCCCATGAGGAGGGGGATTTTTTGTGACGGGAGGTTTGGATATGTCGCTTCTGGATAGTCTTGGCAGCAGAGAATGCTGGCTTGCATTTTTGCAGTATAAAAGCTCGCTCGGCGTTAAAAAGAGCTTTTGTAAAGAACTTGAAGAGTTTATTTCAAGTGAAGGCTATTTGCAGGTGTATAAAAATATCTCATACGGCGGTAGTTTTGCGCTTCCTCAAAAGAAGATCGTCAACAAGATAGGCAAGGAGAAAAAACGTGTAGTCTATACATATCCCTTTGCTGAGAATATCACACTAAAACTGCTGACCTATCTGATGCTCAGAAGATATGACAGCCTGTTTTCAAACGGGCTGTATTCCTTCCGCCCGGGCAGAAATGCCAAAGACGCCATAAAATATCTCATCACAAGAAAAGGCATCAGCGGAAAATATGCTTATAAGGTTGATATAAGCAATTATTTTAATTCTCTGCCCGTTGAAAATCTGCTGCCGCTCCTGGAGGAGGCACTTGAAGACGACAGAAGGCTGTATGATCTTCTTAGCTCACTCCTGTGTGAGAAAGAAGTGATATATGGTGATACTGTCATCACCGAGCAGAAAGGCATTATGGCAGGCACGCCGCTGTCGGCATTCTTTGCAAATATCTATCTTAATGACCTTGACAGAAAATTTGAGGATATAGGAGCTGTTTATGCAAGATACTCCGATGATATTATAGTCCTTGCAGACAGCAGGGAAGAGCTTGATGATCATATTTCGCTCATCAGTCGCTGTCTTAGCGATAAGGGCTTGAATGTCAATCCCGATAAAGAGCGTATCTATGCACCGGGCGAGGGCTGGACGTTTTTGGGGTTCAGCTATAAAAGCGGTATTGTCGATATAGCTCCCATAACAGTCAAAAAGCTAAAAAAGAAAATGAAGCGCAAGGCGAATGCCCTTATCCGCTGGGCTGACAGGAACGGTCTTCCGGGTGAAAAGGCAGCATCTGCGTTTATAAGGGTGTTCAATTCAAAGCTGTTTGAATATATGTCAGATAATGAGCTTACATGGTCGCTGTGGTTTTTTCCTGTGATAAATACCGATAAGAGCCTGAAGGTGATAGACCGCTACGCTCAGGATACATTGCGATATATCATCAGCGGCAGGCGCACAAGATCAAGATTCAACGTCAGATACTCTTTGCTTAAAGAGCTTGGCTATAAAAGCCTTGTGCATGAGTATTATAAGCTGAAAAATCCTGTTAAACAGTAGACAAAACACTGAAAATGTATTATAATGGTGATTAGTGATGATATATGACAGGAGTTAAAGCATTATGAAAAGATTCAGGAAAGCAGATATTATTATTACATCGGTGTTTCTGCTTTTGATACTTGCTGCGGTGCTGTTTTCTTTTATAGGTAAGGGCAGCTCCGGCAGGGCTATGACCTTGCAGAATGTCAGCGGTCTTTCTGATTTTGAAGGCAAGACTATCGGGGTGCAGACAGGCACGATCTTTGACAAAATGGTCGAGGACAAGATAAGCGGCGTTAAAATAAAATATTTCAATAACTATACAGATATGATGTCGGCACTTGAATCGGGGATAATAGATGCCTTTGCAGGTGATGAGCCGACTGTCAAATATATGCGCTCTCAGGGACGGGACGTTGATACACTGCCGCAGTATCTTGATGAATATGATTTCGGCTTTGTATTCTCAAAGAACGAACACGGCAAGTATCTTTGTGGTCAGTTCAGCAGTTATGTTGACTCAGCAAGAGAAAATGGTGAGCTTAAAAGTATAGACGAAAAATGGTTCGGAAAAGATGATTCGGTGAGAGTACCTCCCGACCTTGATTCTCTTGACGGCGACAACGGTGTCTTAGAGCTTGCAACAGAAGCCCTTGCTGCGCCCTTTTGCTATGTTCAGGACGGTGAGATACTCGGCTATGATATAGATGTAGCTTTTAATTTCTGTAAGCAATACGGCTATAAGCTGAAAATAAATGATATGAATTTTGATGCGATAATCCCCTCAGTCTCGACCGGAAAGACTGACTTTGGCTGTTCTATGATCTCTATTACCGAGGAGCGCAAGGAGAGCGTTGATTTCTCATCATCTACATATAATGGCGGCTCTGTGCTTGCAGTGCTTGACGAAGAAACAGCCAGATCTATCGAAAAGAACAAAACGTTTTTTGGCAGCATCAAAGAGAGCTTTGAGAAAAACTTTATCCGTGAATCAAGGTACAAGCTGATCCTTGAGGGTATAGGCACGACTTTGCTTATAACCTCACTTGCGGCGGTTTTCGGTACATTGATAGCATTTCTTATCTGTCTGTTCAGAAGAGTCAACAGTGTGCTTGCAGGCAGGATATGCAATTTCTATGTAAAGCTCATGCAGGGCACTCCGATAGTTGTATTCCTGATGATACTATACTACGTTGTTTTCGGCAATTCCGGTCTGTCGTCCATATGGGTGGCAGTGATAGGGTTTTCGTTTAATTTCGGTGCTTACGCATCTGAGATAATGCGCTCAGGTATCGAGAGCATCGACCCGGGGCAGCGTGAAGCTGCACTTGCACTCGGTTTCACAGAGAACCAGACGTTTTTCAGGTTTATCTTTCCGCAGGCGGCTGTTAGATTTCTCCCTGTATATAGGGGAGAGCTTATCTCAATGCTTAAAAACACCTCTATCGTCGGCTATATAGCAATACAGGATCTTACCAAAATGAGCGATATTATCAGGAGCCGTACCTATGAAGCGTTCTTTCCGCTTATAGTCACAGCTTTGATATACTTCATAATAGCGTGGGTGATAACCTTGCTCATCACGACAGCACTTAACAGGATAGACCCGAAGAAACGCAAAAGAAAAGTAAAGGGGGTCAATGTGAATGAGTGATGTGCTTATCCGTGTAGAGCATTTGAAAAAGCAGTATCCCAACGTCACACCGATCGAAGATATAACGACCGATATAAATAAGGGCGATGTTATCTCGATAATAGGTCCCTCGGGTACTGGCAAATCTACATTTTTAAGATGCTTAAACCTTCTTGAAACTCCGACATCAGGCACGATCACTGTAAGCGGTACGGTGATAACGGATAAAAAGTGTGATGTAAGTAAGGTCAGACAGAAAATGGGCATGGTGTTCCAGTCGTTCAACCTGTTTTCTAATCTTAGTATCATTGAAAACATTATGGCTGCTCCTGTGAAGCTGCTCGGTCTTTCAAGGCAGGACGCCTATAATGAGGGAATGACGCTTTTAAAAAGAGTCGGTCTTGAAGAAAAAGCGCTCAACCTCCCCGAAGAGCTTTCAGGCGGTCAGAAGCAGCGTGTTGCTATCGCCCGTGCTATTGCCATGAAGCCTGATATAATGCTTTTTGACGAGCCTACCTCTGCACTTGACCCGACTATGATAGGAGAGGTGCTTGCAGTTATCAAAGCTCTTGCCGATGAGGGCATGACTATGATGATAGTCACCCACGAGTTGCAGTTTGCAAAGGCGGTCAGCAACAGGGTGTTTTATATGGACGACGGCGGTATATATGAGGAGGGGACTCCCGAGAAGATATTTGAAACACCGCTGCGTGAAAAGACACGCAGATTCGTTACCCTTCATAACCGCTAAGACAGTGACGTTTTGTACAAAAATGATCGTTATAGCAATAGCTATTTTTCCGTTTGTTTAAAATTTATAGTAAATCATTTCCGTTTGATTGACAATATTAATTATTTGTGTTATAATCGTAAAATAAGAAATAAAACACCTTATGTATACAAAAGAACGGAGGATATTAAAAATGAAAAAGATATTAGCAATGACACTTTCGCTTATTATGTGCGGCGCTATGTTCGTATCATGCGGTGATACTGACAGCTCATCAAAGGCTGATAAGGACAGCAGTTCATCATCGGCAGCAGAAAGCTCTTCATCAGCAGCTGATGCACAGAGCAAGGCTGATGATGCAGAAAGCTCATCAGAAGAAAGCAGCACAGCAGATGAGAGCAGCGCAGCAGATACAGAGGATGCAAGCAGCGGTGAAGTAAATGCTGCTGAAAACAACGAAGGCGCTCTCGGCAAAGCATTTACAGAGAAGATAAATACAGGCGTATATGATATAGAGGGCGTTATGACAAGCGAATTCACAGGCGAAACTCCTGTTGTCATGACTTATAATAATAATGATTTTCATGTTATAGTAAGTATGCTTGGTACAAATATAGAGATGTATGGCGTAGACGGCAAGATATATCAGGTAGTGCCTGCTGCTCAGATGTATTCGATAATGGACGGCGATGATGCAGCTCAGCTCAACATCAGCAGCTATGGGCTTGACGAAAACTATAAGTTCAAGGGCACTTCTGAAAAGGACGGCTATACAGTTGAGTCTTACGACGTTTTCGCAAAGGTAGAAGCTGCTGAGGGCGTAACTGTTGAGCAGAGCGATGAGCCAGACGGTACAGCAGATTATTATTTTGATTCTGACGGAGAGCTTAAAAAGATCGTGACCAGCCTGCCGTTAATGGGTGATACGACCATTGAGTTTACAAAGGTATCATTTGACGATGTTAAGATCGAGCTTCCTGATATGAGCAGCTGGCAGGAGTACAAGCAGGGCGACGAGCTTTCAGATGCAGATAAGATTAGAATGCAGCTCGGCGTGTTCGGTATCACAAAGGAAATGGTCGAGAAGGCTGGTTCTACCTATGAGGACTTTGCTAAGCTCGACGAAGACGCTCAGAGGGAGCTTGTTAAGAAGATAGCAGCAGATAATGGCATCAACATTGCTACTCTTGGCTTGGACGATTCTGAGGAATAATATAGGCAACACCGCACAAAGACCGCCTGAGGGCTTTGCGGCATATCTACTTGCAGATTTTCCGTCATATTACCTAAATTTACCTTGAAATACGTTAGTATTCCTGCGGCAAATTTAGGCAATCTGACAAAAAATCTGACTGCGTATCTGTACCGCAATCTTTGTGCGGTGTTGCCTATAAGATCCAGGCATAGTAATAACCGCATCGGAGCTTTCCGGTGCGGTTATATTTTGCTGTTTATCTGGTCTTAACAGTTTTTACTTTTGAGAATTTGCTGAAATACTTAGTGCCCTTGACAGTCTTGTAAGACCTTACCTTTACATAGTATTTCTTACCTGCTTTGAGCTTCTTTATCAGCTTTGAAGCACTCTTTGAGTATACAGTCCTGGTCGTTTTCTTGGTGAATTTCTTGCTTGTAGACACCTTTATCTGATAGCCTGTAACTCCGCTTACCTTCTTGACTGTTGCCTTTATCTGCTTGGTCTTGGGGCTTGTGAGCTTCTTTACCGCCGATGTTTTGGGGATTATTTTGAAGGTCTTGTTGATAGTACCATTATAAGCGCCTTTGCCCTTGATAGTAACAGTTGCTTTGCCGACAGCTTTGTTATTCTTATAGGTCACTGTGTAGTCTGTGCCCTTTGTGAGCTTAGTCTTGCCGACCTTGACAGTAACGCCCGGCTTTTTAGCTTTGCCAGAGTATACATATGAAGTCTTGCTGAGTGTGACCTTGGCATTCTTTACAGATGTGCGCTCTATGAGCTTATAGTTTATCTTATTAGCCTTTGCGTATTTATGAGCAGCCGAATCCGAATAGCAGTAAATAGTAAAACCGTCAACTAAGTATTCGCCTCTGCCTTCTTTGTATTCCCATTCCCAGCTGTCGTCATCATTTTTGACTCTGACACGGCTGTCGCTCTCATAGCTGCAGCCCAGAGCACGAATACCGACATGCTTTACACTTGCAGGGATCGTTATGGATTTAAGACTATCGTCGATCTTGAATGCAGCTGTACCAATTCTTTCAAGACCCTCATTGAGCTTTACAGATGTAAGTGATTTACAGTTTGCAAACGCCCAGTCACCTATCTCTTTGACATTTGAAGGAACCGTAACTTTTTTAATGGTCGTACAGCTTTCAAATGCGCTGTCACCTATTTTAACAACGCCTTTAGGTATAGTAATGCTTTTTAGATCCTGACTGCGGTTAAAAGCATTTGCGCCTATATACTTAACAGAATCGGGGATAGTAACCGATTCAAGCTTCGTTGTCCAACGGCTTGAAGGATCAAAATACTCACTTGGCAACC
Source organism: Ruminococcus sp. (assembly GCA_017470535.1). GTDB lineage: Bacteria > Bacillota > Clostridia > Oscillospirales > Ruminococcaceae > NK3A76. Next base: position 13,897 of record JAFUYP010000034.1, read on the forward strand.
CTGCTGCATAATCAGCAATACCAACTGTACCGTCCTTTATTTTTAGATCCTTTGTATAAAAATCTATCCCTATCAGCCACTTGCCTATATACTGCTGCTTATCGCTATTATTTATCAGAGGGGTCTCGGTAAAAGCATTTTCTCCTATTTCTTCTATACTATCGGGAATATTTATCTTTTTAAGGTTTGTACAACAGCAGAATGCCCTGTTTCCAATGATCTTTACGCTGCCGGGAAGCTTTACGCTTTTAATATCCTTATTAAAATAAACAAAAGTATACTCACTTATGTATTTACCTTCCCTGTCATGATCAACCGAACTATAATCATTGGCTGTGACCCCTGCATTAAATGCGTCATTACCTATCATTCTCACGCCGTCGGGAACTATAACATCACCCTTAGCATTGCTGCCGTCTAAAAGTATACCGTCAAGCACAACCAAGTCATTTTTCTTCTTGGCATTTTTAAACCACTTTGTATTATAAAACGGATTAAAATACATATCTGTTACAGAATCGGCAACAGATATCTTATTGACATTAACAAGTGTCATCAGAAAATTACCGTTTGCAATACCTTTTATACCGTCTTCGATAACAAGCTCGGTTATATCCTCGGCTTTTACCTTTTTAAACAGCTCACAGTTATCATCTGTGCCAGCAAGATAATCCGTCCCCGAAAGCGTCAGCTTGCCCTTGCCGTCATACGACCAGTTGATAGTATCATCTACCTTGCCGCTGAGTGTCTTGGCGCTTGCCACTATCGACAGACTATCTGTCATGACACCCTCCGGCAGCATAGCTCCGCCGCCGAAGATCATCGAAAGCGCCAGCATTCCCGAAATAAACCTTTTCATTTATATACCTCCCTTATTATAAATATACGCCCGAAGTATCCCCCCGGGCGCAGTTATCCATTATATTAGTTGTTTACGAGCTTGTCTTCCTCGTTGTTCCAGCTGTACAGCTTTCTTATTTCCTTGCCGACCTGCTCGGAAGGATGCTCAGCGTGGAGCTTTCTCATAGCCTTGAAGTGTACCTGTGCGCCTGCATCGCTCATGTCAAGGAGGAATTCCTTAGCAAAGCTGCCGTCCTGAATGTCAGCAAGCACCTTCTTCATAGCCTTCTTGGTGTCCTCAGTGATGATCTTAGGACCGGTTACATAGTCGCCGTACTCAGCAGTATTGGAAATAGAGTATCTCATGCCCTCAAAGCCTGACTGATAGATAAGGTCAACTATGAGCTTCATCTCGTGAATGCACTCAAAGTAAGCATTTCTCGGGTCGTAGCCTGCCTCAACAAGTGTCTCAAAGCCGCACTGCATAAGAGCGCAAACACCGCCGCAGAGAACTGCCTGCTCACCAAAGAGGTCTGTCTCTGTTTCGGTTCTGAATGTAGTTTCCAGAACGCCTGCTCTTGCGCCGCCGATACCTGCAGCATAAGCAAGACCTATATCCTGAGCATTGCCTGTTGCGTCCTGATATACAGCTATAAGACAAGGTGTACCCTTGCCCTCCTGGTACTCAGATCTTACTGTGTGACCCGGTGCCTTAGGTGCGATCATGATAACATTTACATCTGCCGGCGGAACGATGCAGCCGAAGTGTATGTTAAAGCCGTGTGCAAAAGCAAGTGTCTTGCCTGCTGTGAGGTTGGGAGCTATCTCGCTCTTGTAAAGAGCAGCCTGCTTCTCGTCAGGAATAAGTATCATAATTACGTCTGAAGACTTTACAGCCTCTGCAACAGAAACAACTTTAAGTCCCTGCTTCTCAGCCTTAGCCTTAGAGCGTGAGCCTTCGTAAAGACCAACTACTACCTCAACGCCGCTCTCCTTGAGGTTGAGCGCATGAGCATGACCCTGTGAGCCGTAGCCGATGATAGCTACCTGCTTGCCCTTTAATACGTTAATATCGCAGTCCTGTTCATAAAAGATTTTTGCATTTGCCATGATTGATTCCTCCAAAAATAATATTTTTAAGCTGAAAAAACAGCCTTTTTTACTTGGTTATAGTCTCGTTTCCTCTCTGTATAGCGATAGTGCCTGTCCTTACCATTTCAACTATCCCGTAAGGCTCAAGCAGCGATACGAATTTAACAAGGTGGTCGTACTTGTCGCAGATCTCAAGCGTCATAGTGTTGACTGTAAGGTCGATTACCTTGGATTCGGTTATCTCGCATATAGTCATTATCTCCTGACGCTTTTCAGCAGTAGCAGACACCTTTAAAAGCATAAGCTCTCTTGCCATGCAGTCAGACGGGCGGAAGGATTTTACCTTTATCACCTCGATGAGCTTGTTGAGCTGCTTTTCTATCTGCTCAACAGTATGATCGTCGCCGTCAGCAATGATAGTTATACGGCTGACTTCCGGATTTTCGGTAGGACCTACCGCAAGGCTCTCGATATTGAAGCCTCTCCTTGAAAACAAGCCTGAGATCCTTGAAAGAACACCGCTGTGGTTCTCAACAAGAACAGAAATAGTATGTTTCATAGTTTTCTACTCCTTTACATTACTAAAGTATTATAACACTACCGTGTTAATACACTGTGAATATTTATGCTTTATTAAATTAACACTTAAAAATATCACAGTGTAGGTGCGTCCTCGTCAACACATACCTCAACGAGCATCAGCCTGTCCTCACCTGCAAGGGCATCTATCGCCTTGTTCATGCTCCTTGTATCGGTAACACGCATAGCCGGTATGCCGTATGCAGCAGCGAGCTTTACAAAGTCGGGAGAACCGTCCAGAAATACGGACACCTTTCTGCCGTTAAAGCCTATATCCTGCAATTCTCTGACCATGCCGAGCCTGTTGTTGGTCATAACGACTATCTTGACATTGACACCATACTGAACGCAGGTCGCCATTTCCATAAACTGCATCTGGAACGAGCCGTCGCCGCATATCTGCAAGCTCGTTCTATCGGGGCAAGCCATTTTAGCGCCCATAGCGCAGGGGAGTGAATAACCCATTGTACCCATGCCGCCTGATGTTAAGAATCTTCCGCCCGGCTTTAATTTGTAGCTTGTGGCAGCCCAAATCTGATTCTGACCTACATCTGCTACTACCGTAGTATCTGCCGGCATAGCGGCTGAGAGCTTTTCAATAAACTGTCTCGGGTCAACAGTACCCTTTTTAGCTTTCGGGAACTTTCTCGGCTTTCTGTATTTTTCAAGATGCTCTACCCATTCGTCATGCTTCATAGGCTCTACCTGTTCGAGCAGCTGCGAGAGAACGTCTTTTGCATTGCCTACAAGCGGAATATCCGTACCGATATTCTTGCCTATCTCTGCCGGGTCTATGTCCATATGTATTATAGTAGTGCTTTCTTCAAGCGCAAGGGGAGTCTTTACAGCCCTGTCACCGACTCTTGCACCTACGAGCAGGAGCGTATCACAGTCATTTGCGGCTGCATTCGCACTCTTGACGCCGTGAGTACCTATCATTCCGAAGAACAGCCTGTCCTCATCATTGAAGCATGATATGCCCATCATCGTAGTTATAACAGGTATGTCCATAATTTCGGACAGTTTCCTTACCTCTTCGCAGGCGTTCGATGCAAACACGCCGCCGCCTATACATATAAGCGGTCTCTTTGCATTTTTAAGCGCCTTGGCTACACGCTTTACCTGCATGAAGTTGCCCTTTATAGTCGGCTTGTACGAGCGTATCTTAACGCTCTTGGGGTAAGAAAAATCTATCATAGCCTTCTGTACATCGACAGGAACATCTATGAGCACCGGACCGGGTCTGCCGCTGCCTGCGATGTAGAAAGCCTCTTTGAATATCCTCGGTATCTCATTTGCGTCCTTTACCAGATAGCTGTGCTTTACAAACGGTTCAGCCGCACCTGTAATGTCAGCCTCCTGAAAAGCATCAGAGCCTATCTGCTCAGTCGCGACCTGACCGGTTATAGCGATTATCGGTATAGAATCAGCGTAAGCCGTAGCGATCGCCGTTATGAGATTTACAGCCCCCGGACCCGATGTGGCGATGCACACCTGCGGAGTGCCCCTCATTCTTGCAAAGCCGCTTGCAGCGTGACCGCCGTTAGCCTCGTGCCGGACAAGAATATTCCTGATAGTATTCTCTTCATCAAGCAATGCGTCAAAGAACGGGCATATAGCCGCACCGGGATAACCGTAGACCGTATCTATCCCTTCTGCTTTCAGACATTCGACCATTGCCTTGCTTGCAGACATTTTCATAGTATTCTTTCCTTTCTATATAAGATCGTCGTTCTTACTATTATACCATAATTTGCGTTTTAAGTCAATATTAAGGCAACACTGCACGACCGCCGGCTTATGCCTTCGTATGCCATCCACTTGCATATTTTCCGTTATATTGCCCAAATATACCTTGAAATACGTTAATATTCCTGCGGTAAATTTAGACAATCTGACGAAAAATCTGACTGCGTGTCTGACATACTATGGTCGTGCAGTATTGCCTTAAACGCCGTCGCCCTGAAAGCTTTTGAAAAAAGCCTGTGCCGGGCGATCTGCACGGCACGGGCTTTAATATCAGCTTATTCTTTTACCCTTTTTCTTTTTGGGCTTGTCCATAGTAACAGGTGCTTCCTTGCCGCCCATATCTTCAAATACAGCATCTTCGCTGCTTTTGAGGTAGTCAAATTCAGGATTTTCCTCGCCGAGCTTGTCGTAGTACGGCTGTATAACGTATTTTCTGATTATCGGATAGCAGTTGAAGCAGGTGACAAAGCACATAAAACCGAACGTCCAGAAAAGCAGTAAAAACAGCGACATCGGGAACAGCATGAGCATCAGGAAAGATACTACTATCCATATAAGCAGTGTTACGAGCGACTGTTTCAGCCCTATGCTTGTAAGGAAGAATGAGTTTTTCAGTATCTGCCTGAGTGAAAGCGTTGTTGAAACTATCATAAGATAGATATAAAAGTGCATCATAAAGAATACTATTATACACATAAGGCACAGCATGAACGGAATGTACATCATCGCATTCTGGTCTGCGAGCATCTTGTAAAATGGTATGGCAACTATAAATGCAACTATGAAAAGCAGATCAATAAGCCCCATAATGAAGCTCTGCTTGAAGTTCTTCTTGAAAGCCTCCCAGAAATCCTGCCAGATAAAGGCATGACGCTCCTGAGAGTAATTTCTTGCTATCTTGGTCATAGCAGCAGTCGCCGGACCGAACGTCACTACCGGCACACACGCTAATATATATATCAGATTCAGCCCCATGAGCAGCCACATTTTCCTGCCGTAAAGCTCAACGAACCTGAACAGCCCCGTCTTCTGCTGCGGCGCTTTGGGAATGCCCGGACCTGCGTTGTTATAGTTTGAGAATAATCCCATTTTACCAATCCTTTCTTTTCACATAAATGCCTTTGTATAAATAAGAGCCATTATGCACTGTACCAGCGAGCATACGCCGTATATAGCAAGCAGTATCATAAACTTCACCGAGTACAGCTTTGTTATTTCTTTTGTGTTTTCATAGCCTCTGTCGCTTATCAGCCGCCTGAGAATTATCCCCGACATTGAGAGCGACTCCCTTGCGGCAAGTATTAGTATAAGAAGTGCCGCTGCCCCCTCCGGGAAGTAGAGAAATATAAACTCCCTGAACCCTTCCTTGCCGGACGCCCCGTAAACCTGCGCCATAGCTGAGCCGAAGCCCACTGCCCTGTAAATGAGCACGATTATGCAAAACGGCTGCCCCACGGCACAAAGCCCGAGTATGAATGCTGTTATCATAAATAAAGCGCCCACCCCGAATACCTTTAACAGAAGCGCCCCGGGGTCAAGTGACAGCCTGTCTGAGATAAAGCTGTCGCCAAGAGCCAGTAATGCCTGAGTCCTGTCCTCATCTGCATAAATAAACAGCAGTGTCCCGAACAGCACCCCCAGCAGTGTCAAAAGACAAAGCGAGATGAACATTATCAGTCTTTTCGGTATCTCTTCGTGTATCGTCATATACATCACCCTTTTAAAACTTCATTGGTAAAGTATATGCACGCTCGTCCGCTTTAATTACTTTGAAAGCTCGTATGCTCTGTTGGTGCAGGCTTTGCAGCATTCGTCAACTGCTTTTTTCAAGCCGTTCTCTCTTAGCTTTTCAAGCCCTGCTATCGTAGTGCCGCCCTTTGATGATACCATTGTTATAAGCTCATCTATCGTCCTTCCGCTGTCGGTTATCATTTTGGCGGAGCCTGTGAGCGACTTGGCAAAAAGCTCTGTTGCAGCAGCCTTGTTTATCCCTACGCTTTCGGCGTATTCTATAAAATACTGAGCGTACAGATAGATAAACGCCGGAGATGAGCCGTTGATCGCGATTATCTCCTTCATCTTGTCCTTCGGTATCACCGAATATATACCGGTAGAACCGAATATATCACATACAAGTGAAAATTCCTCGTCAGTAACATGATCGTTTCTTGACAGAGCCGTAGCGCCCTCGCCGAGCAGCAGGGGAGTGTTGGGCATTACAAGCACTACCTTTGCATTCCTGACAGTTCTTTTTGCATAGTAATCATCACTCACGCCTGCAAGGATAGATACGATAACTGTATCCTCCGTAACAGCGTTTGCCACATCATCAAGCACTTCATCAAGCTGCTGCGGCTTTATCGCAAAGAATACATACTTGCACTCCTTTACGACATCAGCGGCATTCCCGACTGTTGTTATTCCGGAGGCTTTCGCTCTTTCGAGCGCCTCCTCAGACTTGTCAAAAGCATAAAGAGCTATCTCTCCGGCTTTGGAGCTTCCCTTTATACCTTTCATTATCGCAGTGCCCATGTTGCCTGCGCCAATAAATCCTACATTTATCATTTATATCATTCCTTTTTAGTTTTTCTCTATCTTGCCGAGCGAAAGATCTTTAAGATACGCATTTATAAATCCGTCCAGATCGCCGTCCATTACAGCCTGTACCTGTGTTGTTTCATAGCCTGTTCTTGTGTCCTTGACAAGCGTGTAGGGCATAAATACATATGAGCGTATCTGCGAGCCCCATGCTATCTCCTTCTGAACGCCCTTGATGTCAGAGATCTTGTCCAGATGCTCCTGCTCCTTTATCTTTACGAGCTGAGCTGTGAGCAGCATCATAGCGTACTTTCTGTTCTGTACCTGTGAACGCTGTGTCTGACATGACGCTACCAGCCCTGTCGGGATATGAGTGAGCCTTACAGCTGATGAAGTCTTGTTGATGTGCTGACCGCCTGCGCCCGATGAACGGAACACGTCCATTTTGATGTCCTCCGGTCTTATCTCGACCTGAATGCTCTCGTCTATCTCCGGCATAACATCTACCGCCGAGAAGGAAGTGTGCCTGCTCCCCGAGCTGTCAAATGGTGAGATTCGCACGAGCCTGTGTATGCCTGCCTCGCTCTTTAAATACCCGTAGGCATTCTCGCCCTCTATAAAAATAGATGCACTCTTGTAGCCTGCATCGCCGCCTTCAAGAATATCCATCACCTGTACCTTGAAGCCGTGCTTGTCAGCCCAGTGGGTGTACATTCTGTAAAGCATCTCCGTCCAGTCCTGAGCCTCTGTGCCGCCTGCACCGGCGTGCAGAGTAAGGATACAGTTGCGGCTGTCATACTCACCCTTGAGCAGAGTTTCGAGCTTTATCTTTTCAAGCTCATCTGCGAGCTTTTTAAGCTCCTCGTTTATCTCCTCCACCATAGAGTCATCATCTTCCTCGGCAGCCATTTCTATCATGACCTCTATGTCTTCGGTCGCAGTCTTTAATTTGTTGTATCTCTCGACCCTGCTTTCGAGCGTCCTTGTCTGCTGGAGTATCTTCTGCGATCTGTCCATATCGTCCCAGAACCCCGGCTCGGCAGCTTTCTCGTGAAGCTCCTCTATTTTCTCCTTGCTGTTTTCGATGTCATATACCGAGTAAAGCTCCTCCACCTGCGGAGTCAGCTTTTCAAGCTCGGAACGCAGATTTTCCAAAAATACCATAAACAATCTCCTTAAAAAATTACTCAAAAATATCCATACCTTTATATTATATAACAAACTTAGAAAAAAGTAAAGAAAATTTTGTGAAAAGTATTCCTTTTTTTTGAAAAGTATGCTATAATAACATTTTAGAGAGCAAAAGAACTGTTTTATTACCAATTTCTGACAGAAAGGAGAACTGTGTAAATGGAAGCAAACAGATTTCACGGCACACGCTGTATTTCCTGCGGTGAGCTTTTTTCGGACGGCGATGATATAGTAGTATGCCCGGAATGTGGCACTCCATATCACAGGGAGTGCTACCAAAAAGAAGGCAGCTGTATAAATATCGCTCTTCATGAAAGCGGTCAGTCGTGGCAGCCTGTCACGGAAGACGCCCCGCAAGCCGATGCAGATGACAGCTCAGGTAAGATACGCTGTATGCGCTGCGGTGAGGAAAATGAGCCTGATACGCTGATGTGTGTAAAATGCGGTCTGCCGCTGCACCTTGATAACCATACCGAGCGTCCGTTCAATGATAATTATAAGCCCGGTCAGGGCAGGACGGTGCCGCAGGGCGATAATGAAGGGCAGGGCGGCGTTAACGGCAGCGGTATGCCTTTCCCGGGCACTATTACACTTGATAAGAATTCAGAGATAGACGGCATAAAGATAGAAGAATATGCCTGCTATATAAAGAGCAATCCGTTGTATTTCATACAGAATTTCTTTCGCTTTTTCAAGCTCAAAACTAAGGTGTCATTCAACTTCGGCGCACTTTTCTTCCCCGAGGTGTATATGCTCTACCGAAAAATGTATAAGTGGGGCATACTGATGCTTATTATCACATTTTTGCTTAGTATCCCGTCGTTTATGTATTACGGGACACAGGATGTTATGGGATATAGATTTATAAAGAACGCATCTTTTGTTGACGATAGGACCTTTGAGATAATAGCAAGAGCGACAAATTACGCTTTGTGGGGCATAAAGCTGCTGCTCGGATTCCTTTCAAACTATCTGTATTATAATTCTGTTCGTAAGAATATCCGCCGTATCAAAGAGGAAAATCCTGATGATACACAGGCAAAACAGATAATGGCTCTGTCAGGCGGCGTTTCCTGGCCTGCGGTCATAATGGGGTATACTGCAATGTTTGCTATGTTCACAGGGCTTATGATGATAGTGAACAGTATACTCAAATAAGACTGGCTTTACAAAAAATTTACATTTAAGATCCATTCCTGCTTGACAAATCCATGCAGGTGTGATATAATAACTAAGTTATCCTTGCTTGTATCAAAAGGATACAGGCGAAATCCAAAGGGAGGTGCATTTTAAATGGCAAAGTTATCTGAAAACTATGAAGCAATGGTTGTTTTCAGCCTGAAAAAGGACGAGGATGAGATAAAGGCTCTTATCGAAAAGTTCACAGGCATGATCTCCGCAGAAGGCTCGGATGTTACAACAAACGAGTGGGGCAAGCGTAAGCTCGCTTATGCTATCAACTACGAAAACGAGGGCTACTATGTACTCTGGAACTTCACAGCTAAGCCTGAATTCCCGGCTGAGCTTGAGCGTGTTCTCGGCATAACAGACGGCGTTATTCGTTTCTTGATAACATTAAAGTAAGTCTTAGAATGGAGAGAAGTTTATGCTTAACAGAGTTATTTTGATGGGCAGGATCGCTCAGGATCTTGAAGTAAAGCAGACCGGTAACGGTACACCTGTTCTCAGCTTTTCGATCGCTGTTGACAGAAACTATTCTGACCAGAATGGTCAGCGTCAGACCGATTTTATCGACTGCGTTGCATGGCGTCAGCAGGCTGAATTTATCGGAAGATATTTCGGCAAAGGCAGAATGATAGCTATTGAGGGCAATCTGCGTAAAAGAGTATATGATGACAGAAACGGTACCAAGCACTATGTGACAGAGGTATTTGTCGATTCTGTTTCGTTTACCGGCGAACCCAAGAGGGACGGCAATTTCCAGGGCGCATACCAGAATAACAGTGGATACAATAATTATAATAATTATAACTCCGCACCCCAGGGCGGCTATCAGCAGCCGCAGCAGAATAACTACCAGCCTCAGTATAACGATCAGCCGCAGCAGCAGGACAATATGTCAATAGGCAGCATGGATGATTTTGAGGAGATCATAAGCGACGACGGCGTACCGTTCTAAGCAAACGTAACATCTGATAATGATTAGGAGGATAGATCATGGAAAAGGAAAGAACCTCAAGACCTATGAAGAGAGGTCGTAAAAAGGTTTGTATGTTCTGTGTTGACAGAGCTGAAACAATAGACTACAAGGATATTCAGAAGCTCAGAAAGTGCATGACAGAGAGAGCTAAGATTCTCCCTCGCCGTGTTACCGGCACTTGCGCTTATCACCAGAGAGAGCTTACAAAGGCTATCAAGAGGGCTCGTCATGTAGCGCTCCTGCCTTATGTAGCAGACTAATAATTTGTCTAAAACTGCGGATGTATCCTTATGGATATGTCCGCTTTTGTTTTATGGTAATTAAAGGTTATTTTTGAGCCTTAAAATAATACTTGCAAAAAATATAGATTTATGTTATTATATATAAAGGCAATACCGCACGACCACCGGCTAACGCCTTTGCACGTCATCTACCCACAAATTTTCCGTCATATTACCCAAATTCACCTTGAAATACGTTAGTATTCCTACGGTAAATTTGGGCGATCTGACGAAAAATTTGCCTGTGTATCTGACGTACAATGGTCGTGCGGTATTGCCTAAAAGAAATAAACTATGTGTTTGTGTCTGAAAGGAGAGGGCTCTATGAAAGATATAAATATTGAAAAAGATAAGCTGATACCCTGCGTCCCTACAAGAGATATGGTCGTGTTTGAGGATATGACCGTTAATTTTGAAGTCGCAAGGAGCTTTACTATAAATGCTGTCAAAAAGGCTATGAACGGCGACGGGTTTGTTTTCCTGATAGCTCAGAAAAGCGTTGCGGTCGAAGAGCCTGAAAAGAATGATCTTTATAAGCATGGTATTCTCGCAGAGGTAAGACAGGTAATAAAGACCCCGAGCGGAATGTACAGATGCCTTGTGCATGGTATAGCAAAGGCTAAACTCTTAGACCTTGTCATGCTTAAAGATAACTGCCTGTATGCTTCCGTAAAGACTGTGAATATCGGACGTGAAAAGGTCACGAATGTTGAGCTTACAGCTCTTATGCGCCAGGTCAATGAAGCGTTTGAGAATTACCTTGAAGTTATCCCCCGTATACCTAAGGAGCTTTATTATGACGTAGCGTCTGCCGAAACTCCGAAAGAGCTTTTTGAAGCGATAGCATATAATATCCCTCTGCCGGTAGATGATAAGCAGACTATGCTCGATCTCAATACATACGGCGAGCGCCTTGCATATATGCTCTCTACTATCACTCATGAGATAGAGGTGAGTATGCTTGAAAAGGAGATACACGATCACGTTCAGTCGGCTATCGACAACCAGCAGCGTGAGTATTATATCCGTGAGCAGATAAGAGCACTGCATAATGAGCTTGGCGAGAGCGGCGAAGTCGATGAAGCAAGCGAGGCTCAGACATACTTAAAACAGATAGAAGAGCTTGAAGCGTCGGACGAGGTAAAGGATAAGCTGACATCGGAAGCTAAGCGCCTTATGAAAATGCCCTCCGGTACACAGGAGGCAGTTGTTATAAGAAACTACCTTGATACCTGCCTTGCACTTCCGTGGAGCAGCAGGACTGAGGACAGGCGTGACATAAAAAAAGCAGAGAGCGTGCTTGAAAAAGACCACTATGGCATGAAAAAGGTCAAGGAGCGTGTGCTTGAAAACCTTGCTGTAAGAATGATGACGCCTGATATAAAAGGTCAGGTGCTGTGCCTTTATGGACCTCCCGGGGTTGGTAAGACATCGGTGGGCAAGAGCATTGCAAGAGCGCTTGACAGAAAATATGTAAGAGTGTCACTGGGCGGCGTGCGTGATGAAAGCGATGTAAGAGGTCACAGAAAGACCTATGTAGGCGCTATGCCCGGCAGGATAATTGATGCTTTAAAGCAGGCAGGCACTAAAAATCCTGTCATTCTCCTTGATGAGATAGATAAAATGGGCAATGATTTCAGGGGCGACCCGTCAAGCGCTATGCTTGAAGTTTTGGACGGTGAGCAGAACTCAGGATTCAGAGATCACTATGTCGAGCTGCCGTTTGATCTGTCAGAGGTGCTGTTTATAACGACAGCTAACTCTCTTGACCCTGTTTCACCCCCTCTGCTCGACAGAATGGAGGTCATCGAGCTTTCAAGCTATACAAGAGAGGAAAAGTTTAATATAGCAAAGCTGCACCTTATCCCCAAGCAGATAAAAAAGCACGGTCTTAAAGCATCTCAGATGCGTATAACCAATGATGCGATATATACGCTTATTGATAATTATACCAAGGAAGCAGGCGTTCGTAAGCTCGAACGTGCGATAGCATCACTTTGCAGAAAGGCTGTAAAGTACCTGCTCGAAAACGAGGAAGAGAAGAAAGTGACATTCAAGGCAAAGAACCTTGAAGAATACTTAGGGCATAAAAAGTATCTTCCCGATCTTGCAGCCGAAAAGGACGAGGTGGGTCTTGTCAACGGTCTTGCATGGACATCTGTCGGCGGTGTGCTTATGCCGCTTGAAGTGCTTGTGCTTGACGGTAAGGGCAAGGTGGAGCTTACAGGTTCACTTGGCGATGTAATGAAAGAGTCTGCACAGATAGCAGTCAGCTATTGCAGGAGTATTGCCGAAAAATATGATATACAGCCTGACTTCTACGAAAAGAAGGATCTCCACGTCCACGCTCCCGAGGGTGCTGTTCCGAAGGACGGTCCGTCAGCAGGCGTTACTATGGTAACGGCTATGGTGTCTGCGCTTTCCGGTATACCTGTGAGAAAAGACGTAGCTATGACAGGCGAGATAACACTTCACGGCAGGGTGCTGCCGATAGGCGGACTTCGTGAAAAGACAATGGCAGCATATAAAGCAGGTATCAAGACGGTCATAATCCCGGCTAAAAACAGGGGCGACCTTGACGAGGTCGATGATACGGTAAAAGCAGGGCTTGAATTTGTATTTGCAGATAAGCTCGATACTGTGCTTGAAACGGCTCTTGTAAAGGTAAATAAACCTTTCAAGCCGTCAGATCTTAAAACGGTCAAGCACTCTAAAAAAGCTGTGCTGACGGCGAATTAATAAAGGACATGATATGAATTTTCAGAAAGCAGAATTTGTAACATCATTTGGCAGGCTGTCACAAATGCCTCCGTCTGACAGGATCGAGATAGCATTTTCGGGCAGGTCGAATGTCGGCAAATCGTCACTGATAAATAAAATATTCGGAAGAAAAGCCCTTGCAAGGGTAAGTTCTGTTCCGGGCAAGACGGTGACTATCAACTTTTTTAAAGTCGAGAACGTTCATTTTGTCGATCTTCCCGGCTACGGCTACGCTAAGGTGTCAAAGCGTGAAAAACAAAAGTGGGGCGAGCTGATAGGCGGCTACCTCAATGACGGTGAACGCCGCCTGGAGCTGGTATTCCAGCTTATTGACAGCCGCCATGCCCCGAGCAGGGAAGATGTCATAATGCTAAACTTCCTGATAGATAACGAGATACCTTTTGTTATAGTCTTTACTAAGGCGGATAAGCTCAAACCTTCAAAGCGTGCTGAGCGTATGGAGGCTTTTGCACAGGAGATACCCTGCTTTGAGGATATAACAAGTATCGTTGCATCTATCGAAACAGGCGAGGGCATCGACGAGATAAGAGAGATAATAGAGGAGATCGCCGAGGGCGAGGAGATAACACCTCTGCCGCCTGATGCGAATGATAAGTACTATGTGTCCGACGATCTGTTCGATGACGTGGACGACGGATTCGAGGGCGGTTATCTCCGTCCTTTCAATAAGTAAAACCGCAGGTCTGCTTAACGGCAGACCTCTTTTACTGTGAAAAGTATGTAAAAATTTTCAAAAAGGCTTTACTTTCATGAATTAATGTGTTAAAATAATATATAGGTATTTACACTTTACAGTAAGAAAGTAAGGGAGATGTTTTTATGAGAGAAAAGCTGGAGATAAACAATCTTGACGATCTTTATGAGGCGATACTGACGCTTGAAACTGTTGACGAATGCAGGCTGTTTTTCAAGGATCTGTGTACTATACCCGAGCTTAAAGCACTGTCACAGCGTTTCAAGGTCGCACAGATGCTTACTGAGAATCATGTGTACAGTGATATAGTCGGGGCTACCGGTGCATCTACTGCAACTATCAGCCGTGTGAACCGCTCGCTTTCCTATGACGGCGCAGGCGGCTATGGTATAGCGTTTGAGCGTTTGTCAAAGAATAAAAAGGCTGAAAAGTAATGTCTTATTCATCGTTTGCGTATTTCTATGACAGATTGCAGTCTGATGTTGACTATAATGCCATAGCTGCGTTTATAGATAAACAGGTCGTGCGTTTTGGCGGAAGAAAAGGTATTCTTCTTGACCTTGCCTGCGGAACAGGTTCGCTTTGCGAGGAGCTTGCCAGACTGGGCTATGATGTCATAGGTACTGACGCTTCAAGTGAAATGCTGTCAGCGGCACTTGATAAGAAATATGAAAGCGGTCTGGAGATACAGTATCTCAGTCAGTCGATGACCGAGCTTGATATGTTCGGGACTGTTGATGTGACTGTTTGTACGCTTGACAGCATAAATCACCTTGACAGCAAAGAGGATATACAGAAGGCATTTGACAGGGTGTCGCTGTTTGCGTTCCCGGACGGAATGTTCATATTTGATGTAAATACGCCTTATAAGCATAAAAACGTGCTTGCGGACAATACCTTTGTATTTGAGCTTGACGGACTTTACTGTGTGTGGCAGAATGAATATGATGATACGGACGGCTCAGTCGGGATAACGCTTGATTTCTTTGAACAGCGTGATGACGGCTCGTATCAGCGATATACCGAGAGCTTTCGTGAGATAGCACCGGATAGAGCCGAAATATGCAGTATGCTCGACGATGCAGGCTTTGAGATACTTGACAGCTTTGATGATTATACAGAGAATAAAGACAGCGAAACATCATCAAGGATAGTATTTGTATGCCGTAAGGTGAAATAAGTACAATAAAAAGGACTGAAAATCATGGGTAGGATAGTAAGGGTAATAAGTAAGGACGCATCTGTTGTCTGCTCGGCAATAGACGGAAAGGATATTGTCGGTGAGATAGAGCGTATACATAAGACCTCGGCGGTAGTTACGGCGGCACTCGGAAGACTGTCACTCGGGGCGTCGCTCATGGGCTTTGGACTGAAAGGAAAGAATGACACCGTGACTGTCAGAATGAACGGCAATGGTCCTGCCGGCGCATTGATAGCCGTGGCTGACAGCTTCGGCAATGTAAAGAGCTACGTTGAAAATCCGGTAGTAGAGCTGCCGCTCAATAGCTTTGGCAAGCTCGATGTAAGAGGTGCTGTCGGCAGAGAGGGAACGCTCAGCGTTGTAAAGGATCTTGGACTCAAAGAGCCGTATTCCGGTCAGGTACCGATAGTTTCAGGCGAGATCGCCGAGGACATTACAAGCTACCTGGCGATCAGCGAACAGATACCAAGCGTCTGCGCACTCGGCGTGCTTGTGAACCCTGACCTGTCCGTTGCGAACGCGGGCGGCTATCTGATACAGCTTTTGCCGTTTGCGCCTGAATCTGCGATAGATGTTATCGAGAATAATATAAAAACGCTCAGCTCCGTCACTCAGCTGTACAGCCAGGGTATGACAGTAAATCAGATAGCGCTCAAAACACTTGAAGGCTTAGAGCCGAATATACTTGATGATTTTGAAGTGAACTATAAATGTGACTGCTCCCGTGAACGTGTCGAGCGTGCATTGCAGTCGATAGGGGAGAATGATCTGCGTGAAATGGCACAGGACGAAGTCACGGAAGTAAAATGCCATTTCTGCGATAAGGTATATAAGTTTACAAGTGAAGAAGTACTTGCTCTTATCAAAAGATAGAATTTTTTTCAAAAAACCCCTTGACAAATCACTTGATATAGTGTATAATAAATAAGTCGCTTGACAAAGCGGCTTTTAAGTCGAAGCTTAGCTCAGCTGGGAGAGCATCTGCCTTACAAGCAGAGGGTCATAGGTTCGAGCCCTATAGTTTCCACCAAATGGCCGGGTAGTTCAGTTGGTTAGAACGCCAGCCTGTCACGCTGGAGGTCGTGGGTTCGAGCCCCATTCCGGTCGCCATTTTACAATATGCGGATTTAGCTCATCTGGTAGAGCGCCACCTTGCCAAGGTGGAGGTAGCGAGTTCGAGCCTCGTAATCCGCTCCATATCGGCGCTATAGCCAAGTGGTAAGGCGTAGGTCTGCAACACCTTGATCGCCGGTTCAAATCCGGCTGGCGCCTCCAACTGATACCCCTGACGATATGTCGGGGGTTTTTGAATAATTGGATATATTTTGCATATAATAAACCAAACACATTTTTCGGAGGTAATATTGTATGCGAAAATTCAAGATCACAGATTTTCTCATCTGGATAGTCGGCGCAGAGCTTTACGGCGCAGTGAGTGCGATAGTCGGTGGCAATTTCAATGGCTTTTACGATACGCTGAAAATGCCGCCGCTTTCGCCGCCGTCCTGGCTTTTCCCTGTTATGTGGGGGATAATATATGCGTTGCTGGGCGCATCTGCATATATAGTTTTTAAGCTCTCGCAGTTTTATGAAAGGACTACCGTGGCGGTCTTTCTGACGCAGCTTGGAATAAATTTCTGTTGGAATATAATATTTTTCAGGATGAATAAACTGTGGCTGGCGGCAGTCGTGCTTATCGCCCTGACTATATCGGTAGGTATCCTGGTGCTTGAATTCTATCGCCGCAATAAGAAAGCAGGACTTATGAATATCCCGTACCTGCTTTGGTGTGCATTCGCCTGCTACCTGAATATCGGTATTGCGATGCTAAACTGACCTGCCCGCCCTCGGTGTATCCGGGGGCGTTTTTGTATATTTACTAATTAAAATATACTTCATTAAATGTTAACTTAATAAGGTATTGACTTTTTTACTTGAAAGGAGTATAATTAAAAAGCTGTCGAACGAGGGAAACTTCAAATGACAGTAAAAAATATCGCCAAAAGGTCTTGACAAAAGAGGCAAAAGGTGATAAAATAAAATGTACAGCCCCGTGTGGACTGTATACGGTATCTTGAAAATTGAACAATAACGAGAAACACAAAACCCTTGTAAATTGCTTTGAGAGATCAAAGTGATCAAAGTCAAGTAAAGACTAAAAAATGCAAGAACACGACAGTGTAAAACTGAGATCATATTACTCATTAAAAGAGTATTAGGATACAACTTGATAAAGAGTTTGATCCTGGCTCAGGACGAACGCTGGCGGCACGCTTAACACATTCAAGTCGAACGGAGTTTTAGAGAGCTTGCTTTTTAAAACTTAGTGGCGGACGGGTGAGTAACACGTGAGCAATCTGCCTTTCAGAGGGGGATAGCAGTTGGAAACGACTGATAATACCGCATAACATAGCAAGACCGCATGATCATGCTATCAAAGATTTATCGCTGAAAGATGAGCTCGCGTCTGATTAGATAGTTGGTGAGGTAACGGCTCACCAAGTCGACGATCAGTAGCCGGACTGA
>JAFUYP010000035.1 GCA_017470535.1 Ruminococcus sp.
AAAGACTGCAACAGTGAAAACCACAAGCAAAACAGTCAAGTCGCTCAAAAAGGGCAAGACCTATTACGTTAAAGTTCGTACATTCAAGACCGTTGGCGGCGTTAAGTATTACGGCGCATATTCTGCGGTAAAGAAGATCAAGGTTAAATAACAAAAGATCCGGATCTCCCCTGCGAGACCCGGATCTTTATTTGTATTTTTGTTTATCCCTCGTCAAATTCACTTACAAGGCTTGAAACTGTCTGCTTTGCATCGCCGTAGATCATTACGGTGTTGTCGTTTGTAAACAGCGGGTTTTCTACTCCCGAGAAGCCTGTGCCTTTTCCTCGTTTGAGTACGAATACCGTTCTTGCTTCAAATGCGTTTATGATAGGCATACCGTAAAGCGGTGAGCTTTCATCTTCGAGCGCTGACGGGTTTACAACGTCGTTTGCGCCAATGACTATCGCAACATCTGTGTTTGACATCTGCGGATTCATCTCGTCAGCTGTTTTGAGCTGCTCGTATGGTACGTTCGCTTCAGCAAGCAAAACGTTCATGTGCCCCGGCATTCTTCCTGCAACGGGGTGTATCGCAAAGCTCACCTCTGCGCCGTTTTCTTCGAGCTTGTCGCAAAGCTCCTTGACAGCGTGCTGAGCCTGCGCTACCGCCATACCGTATCCCGGTATGAAAACGACAGAGCTTGCCGCTTCAAGTATAAGATATGCGTCCTCAACAGACATAGCCTTCGGCTCTTTCTGCTCGCCTGACGCACCTTTTTTGGAGCTGCCGCCGAAAGATGCGAACAGCAGACTGTAAAGCGTCCTGTTCATAGCCTTGCACATTATAAGCGTGAGTATCAGTCCCGATGTGCCGACAAGACAACCCGAAACGACAAGCACCGAGTTTGAGATAGAAAGCCCTGCAAACGCCGCCGCAAGACCTGAGAAAGCGTTTAAAAGCGAGATTATAACAGGCATATCTCCGCCGCCGATAGCGACTACCATCGTAAAGCCTAAGATAAGGAAAGCCGCCGTTACTATGATGACACCTATCTCGCCGAGCGATGTATCGAGCCAACCTGCGATGCTAAGAGCGTAAAGCCCCACACCGCATAGACCTGCAAGCGCAAGCAGCGCATTTACAAGATTCTTCCCGGGGATAGATATGTTTTTCTTGAACATCTTTCCCGACAGCTTGCCCCACGCAACTACCGAGCCTGTGAAAGCAATAGCACCGATAGCGACAGTAAGCCCGAGTGCTATGCTTGAAAATACATTTATGCTCTTGTCAGTCATGTACTGAGTGAGCGCCACAAGCAGTGACGACAGACCGCCGAAACCGTTAAACAGTGCGACCAGCTGCGGCATACCGGTCATTTCGACCTTTTTAGCCCATACCGCACCTATGATGCCGCCGACAGCGATAGCCGCTATCGCCCAGACGTAGGTGTTTTTCATAGCTCCCTCGGTGAGGGTGTCGGTAACGTTCTTTTCCAAAAATACCGTCACTACCGCTATCAGCATACCTATTGCGGAAAGGCGGTTGCCCTGCCTTGCAGTGTCTGCCTTTCCGAGCAGCTTTATACCACGGATAAAAAGCACCGAGGAGACCATATAAAGCACAGTGGTAAGCACCATGCTCATTTTTTCATAGCTCACTTTTTATCCCCCTTTTTCTTGAACATTTCAAGCATTCTGTCTGTTACCATGTATCCGCCTATAACGTTTATCGTTGCAAGCACGATAGCTGCAAAGCCGCAGATATTTGATACCATTCCCTCTGTGTGAAGTGCGACAGCCGTAGCACTTATCGCACCTACTATCGTGATGCCCGAGATCGCATTTGTTCCCGACATGAGCGGCGTGTGCAGCTGCGAGGGGACTTTGGATATAAGCTCGACCCCTAAAAAGCCTGCGATAACAAATACGAAAACAAGCAGCAGTATTTCACCAATTGCCATATATATTATCTCCTTTTACTTAAATCTCTCGTGTATGATGCTGCCACCCTGTGTCAGCAGACAACCCTTCATTATCTCGTCATCGAGCCTTACATCAAGCTCTTTTGTTTCCTTGTTGTAAAAGTGCGTCAGGAACGCCGTGAAGTTGCCGGACAGCATTTTTGAAGCGTCCACAGGCACCTGACGTTCGAGCATATCGCCTGACATTATTATAACGCCGTTTTCCGTCACTACCTCTTCAAACAGCTTTGAGCCTTCGACGTTTCCGCCTGTCGATACTGCCATGTCAACGATGACAGCACCCTTTTTCATTCTGTCTATCACGTCCTTTGAGATAAGACGTGGTGCTTTTCTTCCGAACACCTTTGCAGTCGTGATAACGATGTCCGAGCGCTCGCAGACCTTTGCCTGAGCTTCCTGCTGCTTTTTTATCTGCTCGGGGGTAAGCTCCTTTGCATACCCCTGATCTGTCTGCCCCATTTCACCGAGGTCTATCTTCACAAAGCTCGCACCGAGACTCTTTACCTGCTCCTCGACAACAGGTCGTGTGTCAAACGCATCTACCCTGGCGCCCAGACGCTTTGCGGTCGCTATCGCCTGCAATCCGGCAACGCCGACACCGATAATGAATACCCTTGCCGGGTTGATAGTTCCCGAGGGTGTCACCATCATCGGAAGGATCTTCGGCAGCCTTGCCGCAGCATTCACGACCGCCGCATATCCTGCAAGCGATGTCTGCGAGGACTGTACGTCCATTTTCTGTGCAAGCGTCGTTCTCGGTATCATTTCAAGCGATACCGCCTGTAAGCCTGCCGATGCCATTTTGTCAAGCAGCTCTCGCTCATTGAACGGGTCTAAGTAGCTAAGATGCAAAGCACCCTTTTCAATGCCGTCGATGCTTTCGGGCTTCATTATGCGAAGAACTATCTCAGCCCCCTTGTAGCCCTCCTCGTTTGACGAAACGAGCTTAGCACCTGCCGCTTCATATTCACTGTCGGCAATACCGCTTTTTTCGCCCGTTCCCTTAACAGCCGTTATCTCAAAGCCCATTTGTATCAGCTTTTTGATGTCGGCAGGGATAAGGGCAGTCCTTGTTTCCCTTTCGTCATTCTCTTTGCAGAGAAGAATCTTCTTCATTACCATACTCCTTTCAGACCATCATATATTATGTCCAAAGGCATACGCCTTTAAACCCTTATTAAAACAGCAAACGGCAGTACCGTTTTAAAGCGATACTGCCACGCTTATATGGAAGAACATTTTAGTCAAATGTTTCATCATTTACTGCGTATTCGCAGCTGTCGGGAACATCAAGACGTTTATCCCTTTCCACTTTACCTATCTGCATCTCAGGGTGCTGCCCTTCAAATACAGTGAATGGTATAAACTGTTTTGCTGTGCTGTCGATACTTTTCATGAAGATCTCTCCTTTATACTATGCCCTGTGCGTTCATAGCGTCAAGCACCTTTTCAAAGCCTGCGATGTTTGCACCCACTACGAAATTATCTTCATATCCGTAGCGCTTTGCAGCGTCGTCAATGTTGTGGTAGATGCCCTCCATGATGCCTTTGAGCTGCTTGTCCACCTCTTCAAAGCTCCAGCTTAAACGCTCGGAGTTCTGTGACATTTCAAGTGCCGATGTAGCAACGCCGCCTGCGTTTGCAGCCTTGCCGGGGATAAAGAACACGCCGTTGTCCTGTAAATACTTTGTTGCCTCTTCCGTGGTAGGCATATTAGCGCCCTCTGCTACGACGATGACCTTGTTAGCGACCAAAGCCTTTGCGTCCTCGATGCCAAGCTCGTTCTGTGTAGCGCACGGGAGTGCGATGTCAGCCTTTATCTGCCATACGCCCCTGCCCTCATGATACTCGCTGTTCGGGCGGTAGTTTTTGTACTCTGTGAGCCTTGCACGCTTGACTTCCTTTATCTCCTTGAGAGCTGCAACATCAATGCCCTCCGGGTCATAGACCCAGCCTGTCGAATCCGAGCAGGTAACAACCTTAGCACCAAGCTGCTGTGCCTTTTCGATAGCGTAGATAGCAACGTTTCCGGCACCCGATACTACAACGGTCTTGCCCTCGATAGAATATGTGTGGCTCCTTAAAAGCTCATCTACTATGTAGAGAAGTCCGTACCCTGTTGCCTCTGTCCTTGCGAGCGAGCCGCCGAAGGATAAGCCCTTGCCTGTGAGCACGCCCTCGAAAACGCCCCTGAGCCTTTTGTACTGACCGAACATAAAGCCTATCTCTCTTGCGCCTGTGCCGATGTCGCCTGCGGGAACGTCAGTGTCTGCGCCGATGTATTTGCAAAGCTCTGTCATAAAGCTCTGGCAGAATGCCATTATCTCTCTGTCAGACTTGCCCTTGGGGTCGAAGTCCGAGCCGCCCTTGCCGCCGCCTATCGGCAGACCTGTAAGACTGTTTTTGAATATCTGCTCAAAGCCTAAGAACTTGATGATGCCGAGATTTACCGACGGGTGCAGCCTGAGTCCGCCCTTGTACGGTCCGATAGCGGAATTGAACTGTACTCTGTAACCTGTGTTTACCTGTACATTTCCGTTGTCATCTACCCACGGTACACGGAACTTTATCTGTCTTTCCGGGTTTGTAAGACGCTCTAACAGTGCATCCTTCCTGAACTTTTCTTCGTTTTTCTCGATAACAGGTCTGATAGAGTCAAGCACCTCTCTTACTGCCTGGTGGAACTCCGGCTCGGCAGGGTTTTTCTCCGTTACCTGTGAAATGATCTCATCAACGTATGACATAGTTTATACCTCCTAAAAAAATAAGCGCCGCACAGCTTTATCAAGCCTTGCAGCGCCTTTGCCTCAACATTATTTATTCTACATTATTTCTGCCGTAAAGTCAATTTGAACAGTACCTTAAAAATCAGAGATTTGCCCACCTTTTTCAGACTTGTTTGTCCGGCTGATAAAGTGCGTTATCCTTAAGGGAACGAAAACGGCGGGGCAGAAATATTTCCTGCTCCGTGTGCCGTTTTCATATATGATGGGACTAGGGCAACACCGCACGACCATTGTGTGTCAGATGCGCCGTCCGAATTTTCGTCAGAATGCCCATTTTTGCCGCAGTTTTACTGGCGTAAGACAAGGTAAAATTGGGTATTATGACGGAAATCCGGCAAGCAGATGGCACAC
>JAFUYP010000016.1 GCA_017470535.1 Ruminococcus sp.
CCTCCTTGTATTTTACTTTAGTAATGCGGTCGCCAAACCTTTTACTATTGTACCATACTTGGAGGTTATTTTAAAGCGTTTGCTAAAGCTTTTTAATACCCCCAGTAGAACTGGGGGTTGTTTTACGCTAAAGCGCCAACAGCAAAATATCCGCATCGTTTTCCGGTGCGGATATTTCTTTGCCCTATTTTGGAAGGAATGGGCGTGTATCTGTATTATGGAAAGAGATCACTTCTTTATGTTGAATGCGTCAATGCCTGTGTGCCGGCGCTTGCCTGCGGCAGCGGCAGTATCCTGTCTTGTTGTCGGCAGAGGTTTTTTATTTCTTTTGTATTGCAAATGCTGAGATAATGTGTTATAATGAATGCAAAAGAAACAGGACTGTCAGTATCGGGAGGCGAAGATCATGGATAAGATATGGGAAGAAATGTATAATGCAGCAAAAAGCGTGCTCAATGAGCGGCGCATATCAGATCATGTCACCTGTGGAGAAGTGTCTGCCGCTGTCCTGTCACGCTCCGGGAAGATATATACGGGGGTGTGCATCGACACCTGTTCGGCGCTCGGTATCTGCGCTGAAAGAAATGCGATCTTCAATATGATAACAAATGGCGAGCAGGATATAGACAAGGTGCTGTGCATCATGCCTGACGGCACTAACGGAGCGCCCTGCGGTGCGTGCCGTGAGCTTATGGTGCAGCTTATGCCCGGCAGATACAGTGACATCGAAATAATGCTCGACTACAAAAGCGGACGTACTGTAAAGCTCGGTGAGATAACTCCGCATTGGTGGATAAAGTAAAGACACCAACACATCAGCGTCATTTACATGGGGGGTGAATGCTGTGGCTCAGAGAACATTACGCTTTAAGAACGGCGACTTTTATAAAGGCGAGGTCAACCGTCATATGCTCGCTCACGGCAGCGGCGTTATGAATTACAATAACGGCTCGGTGTATGAGGGCGATTTCAAAAACGGCATACGCTTCGGCGCAGGCAAGTTCACAGGCGCTGACGGCGTGGTGTATGTCGGGTGCTTCCGCAACGATATACCCGAGGGCTTCGGCAGGGTCAGCTACCCCGACGGCAGCAGCTACGAGGGTGAATGGCGATACGGCGGCATAAGCGGCAAAGGGATATTCACTGAGCCTGACGGCAGCAGCTATGAGGGGTATTTCAAGGAGGGCATAAAGGACGGCAGGGGCGTCTACACGACAGCCGACGGCAAAAGGATAGAGCAGACATATGTAGGCGGTCAGCTCTCATATGAGGACGGCGGCGGACTGCCGGTGCTGACGATAACCGATGATTGCAGAAAAAGCGGCTACTTCCACCATATAGTATGCCGGTTCGTCGCAAAGGTCGGGACGTTTTGCTACCGTGATATGCAGATACTTGAATATGACCCGTGGGACTGCACCGAGGTATTTGACCATACTTTCAGGATAACCGGGGTGAGTGACGACAGCGTGAGCTTTATCTACAAGCGGCATCTCACACATGACGACGAGCGGGAGGAAAGGGTCTACCGCGGCAAAGACGGCGCATTTGAAAACACCGAGGTCAGGCTCGGCGGAATGGAGCTGTCAGAATTTGAAGACCAGGAGGAAAGCATAGAGGTCATGTGTGAGTGAGAATAAAAACACATATAGGCAACAGCAGCACCGCACGGTCATTGTGAGGTGCTGCTGAATCTTTTATTATCTGTCCTGTGCCGACATATAAAACACAGCGAATTTTTAACATATCCCAGCCCGGAAGCTGTTACTCGTCGTGCAAACCCCTGTATTTACGGCTTTTATGAGCAAGAGAAGATCTTCCTTATCCTCTTGAAATTTTTAAAGCGATGTGCTATACTAAGGTAACACCGCACGACCATTGTGTGTCAGATGCGCCGTCCGGATTTTCGTCAGATTGCCCAAATTCGACGCAGGCTTGCTGACGCAAGTCAAGGAGAATTTGGGTAATATGACGGAGATCCGGCAAGCAGATGGCACACAAAGGCGTGAGCCGGTGGTCGTGCGGTGTTGCCTTAAATAAAAAATCTATCGGAGGGAATACAAATGAAAATACTCTTTATCGGCGGAACAGGTACTATCAGCATGGCGATAACAAAGCTGCTCGCATCTCAGGGGCATGAGCTTTATCTTTTAAACCGCGGGAACCGCCATTGTGACCTGCCCGAAAACGTCCACTCTATCATTGCCGATATAGGTGATGAAGAGGGTACTGCCAAAAAGCTCGACGGCATGACATTTGACTGCGTGGGGGAGTTCATAGGCTTTGTGCCCTCGCAGCTCGAACGTGACTTCCGGCTGTTTAACGGCAAGACAAAGCAGTTTATCTATATAAGCTCTGCCTCTGCCTATCAGAAGCCGCCGGCAGGCTATGTCATCACCGAGGACACGCCGCTTGAAAACCCGTACTGGGAATATTCAAGAAACAAAAAGGCGTGCGAGGAGTATCTTTTTGAGCGTTACAGACAGGACGGCTTCCCGGTGACGATAGTGCGTCCGAGCCATACCTATGATGAGCGCAGCGTGCCGCTGGGCGTTCACGGCAGCGGCGGCAGCTGGCAGGTGGTAAAGCGCATCATGGAGGATAAGCCCGTAATTATCCACGGCGACGGCACATCGCTGTGGACTATCACGCACAACAGCGACTTTGCAAAGGGCTACGCAGGCCTTATAGGCGACCCGGCGGCGATAGGTCAGGCGTTCCATATCACCAGTGATGAGAGCGTGCCGTGGAACGACATCTATAAAGCGATAGCGCACGCAGTCGGCAAGGAGCTGCACCCGTACTATGTATCTTCACAGACGCTTGCGGATATGAGCGACTACGACTTCACCGGCAGCCTTATAGGAGATAAGGCAAATTCGGTACACTTTGACAATTCAAAGCTCAGGAGCCTGGTGCCTGATTTCAAGGCAGATATAAGCGCATGGGATGGTATACATATGACGATAAAATATATCCTCTCCCACCCCGAGTACCAGACAGAGGACAAGGAGTTCGACAAGTGGTGCGACAGGGTGATAGCCGCCCTTGAAAAAACCAAAGCTGACTTTTAAAAAATGAAACTAAAAACGCCCCGCCTGCTATCGTGATGATGACAGGTGGGGCTTCTTGTTATTTTACATATGCCTTGACTATCTCGCCTATGTAAGCGGTGTGATAATCACCCTGGGCGTAGTTTGCGCCGTCAAGGTCACGGTCGGTGAAAAACTCACCCGACATCGGCTGAGCGTACAGCTTTTTGCATACAAGTATCATCTCTGCCTGCTCAAAAGCCGCCGTGCCGTCAGTGAACATGGGTGTAAGCCCCGTTTCCTTTACCTTGTCGGTATCTCTGCCGCTGTGAGAGCCGCAGAAAGCGAGCGCCGCTTTTTGCTCTGCACCAAAAAAGCTGAGCGTGAAAAAGTCATTTTTGTCTAAGAATTCTTTTGTGTAGCGCTGTGGTCTTATAACTATCTCGGCGCAGGGCTTGCCCCACATTACTCCGGTAAAGCCCCACGATGCCGTCATCGTGTTGAAGCCGCTCTCATCTCCTGCCGTTACGAGCATCCAGTCGCCGCCTATCTTTGTGACAGGGTCAATCCCCAGCTTGCCGGGCGCTATTTCTTTAAAATCACCATTTGCCATGATCGTTACCTCCTTTGTGGTGTATGTAATAATTTTAACACATCTGCGCTGATTAGTCAAGACGGATAATATTTAAGATATTATTGATGTCCCAACTATCTCTTGAAGATATCTGCTTGTCTTTTTACCGTGATACTGCGTTAGAGATCCTTGCCTTGCGTCAGCAAGGCGGCGGCTTTCTGCCTTGTCTCACGGCAAAAATCCTGCGCATCTATTCTTCAAGATCTAATTGGTACATCAATAGTTATACTGCACAGTAATTCGCCTGATGCTTTGTGCATTATACCAAAAATATTATACCTGCATTGACAAACACTATGTATAAGTGGTATTATAAATATGTAAGTTAGTTGTTGCTAACTTACAGCGGATAAACCATTGCAGCTGCTCTTTTAAGGGGAGTGCGAACCCTGAAAGAAATAGCTGCATCGACTGTGATATGGAATAAAGTGTAACGCTTTTGCCCATACTAAAAGGCAACACCGCACGACCATTGTGTGTCAGATGCGCCGTCCGGATTTTCGTCAGAATGCCCATTTTTGCCGCCGTTTTACTGGCGTAAGACAAGGTAAAATTGGGTATTATGACGGAAATCCGGCAAGCAGATGGCACACAA